>DASZPI010000912.1:0-2998 GCA_035550355.1 Pirellulales bacterium | reverse complement strand
GAAACGATGCAATAGTTCGTCGTGCAGATAGCCACCAACGACAGTTGCGGCTGCATACAGCAAGCCGGTGATGCCGAAGTAGGCGCCCACGTAGGCCGACGTTTGTCCGCACGGAGCGATCTTCAACAACAAGCTCGGGATGCAGATGTTCAAACCGGCAAATGCCGACCAGAGGATCCACGCGCCGTAGAACCATTGCGGATGGGCTGGAGTCGCGGCGCAGAAAAATAGTATGCCGGCTGCTTGCAGGGCTTGGCTGATGATCAGTGCTGGACGATTGCCGTAGCGGTCGCTGAACGGACCAACGCAGGCGCTGTAACCAACCTGTCCCAGCCGCATAGCGACGACGAGCATTGCCTGTTGGGCAAGCGTGATTTCGAGCACGGTTTTGGGATAGATGTTCTGTGCCGCTTGGGTCAGTCCATTCGCAATCGAAAACCATGCCCCGAAGGCAAGCACACGCCGGAACGCAGGCGTGCGGAACGTCGAAGCAACTGCCGAGGCCCCCGCCCAAGGCGCCGAAATGGGTCTGGTGCTGGCCATCGTTCTTCCAAACGGTCCGAGCCGCTCGGGCAATTTGAACAGTGGAATCAACGATCCCAACAAGAAGCACGCACCCGCGGCGGTCACGATGCCGTAGCCAACCATCGCGGCGTCGGCATGATGCAGCTTCCAATAATCGACGAACTTTCCGCTGGCCCAGACCGCTGGGACGAGCACCGCCAACTGCCACATGTTCCGCCGCGCGAAAAATCGCCCGCGGATGCGGCGCGGCACCAGGTCGGCCCACCACGTCCAAAGCGCAACGGCGCCCAAATGCTCGAGCAACTGGTGAACACAGAGAATCGTGATGAGCGTGGGCACCGGGTCGAGTTGCCGCAACGGCGAATTGCCGAGGGTCGCCACCGGCAAGGCGACGATCACCGCGTAGCTGGCCAGGGTCAGCGTCAGACAGGCCCGCCGCGCCCCGCCGAACCAATCGATCAGCGGCGGGGCAAAGACGCGCAACGTGCCCACGGTCGCCTGGATTGCCAACACCAGACTGACGCCAACTCCCTTCGCTCCCAAGTCAATTGCCAGGTACGTGATCAACGACCCGCTGGTTAGCCCATTGCCGATCGACCACAGTGCGCCGCTGCAATACCCCAGGCGAAACGCGGCCCGCCGAGCGCGAGCCCGTTGTGGTCGACTCGATGTTTTCAACGAATGGATCACGTACGCGCCGCACGGCGCTTGTGGGCCAGCTTCAACACCACGCGAAATTCATCGGCCGTCACCGGCTGCACCGACAGACGCGAGCCGCGGCGCAGCAACTCCATGTTCTCCAACTCGGCCACGGTGCGCAGAAAGTCAAGCGCCAACGGCGCGGCAAAGATCTCGTCGAGCTGAATATCAATCATCTGCCAGAGCGGGTTCTCGGGCGATGCTTTGGGATCGAAATGGTCGTCCTTCGGATCCCATGCGGTCGAATCGGCATAGGCCTCGCGCACGACCTTCGCCGTGCCGACAATCGCCGCCGGGTCGGCATTGGAATGGTAGAACAGCACGCCGTCGCCAACGCGCATGTCGTCACGCATGAAGTTCCGCGCCTGATAATTGCGCACGCCCGACCAGCAGGTCGTGCGCTTGGGCGCCGCGGCGAGATCGTCGATCGAAAACGATGACGGTTCGGTCTTCAGCAGCCAATAGCGGCGGGTCGCCATCGTGTCGAGAATCTCAACGATTGGAATGGTTTTGGTACACTGACGTTGAGAATCTTGCGCCATGAGGCCGGGGCGCGTCAAAGGATTTTAATTTTGCATTGCGAGGTGACGCCATGGAATCGCAAACGCGCGAACAACTAACTCAAAAAAAGTGCGTCCCGTGCGAAGGGGGCGTGCCACGGTATTCGAGCGCTGAAGCTGCGGCGCAAATCGCGAAGCTCTCGGGCTGGCGGTTAACGCACGACGACACGCGGATCCGCAAGGATTGGGTGGCGAAAAGCTTCATGGCCGGCATGCGGTTCTTCAACAAGGTGGCCGAGGTCGCGGAAGACGACAACCATCACCCCGACCTGCACCTGGAAGGCTATCGCAACGTCTGGATCGAGCTGTGGACCCACGCGATCGGCGGCCTGAGCGAGAACGACTTCATCCTCGCGGCGAAGATCGACGAATTGCCGATCGAGTTGAAGAAATGACGCCTCGCGGGGCGATTCACTCCGTCTCGTTCCAATAGATTTTGACGTTCTTCGTGGCGCGGCCTGAGGCGATGATGTCGGCCCGGCCGTCGCCGTCGAGGTCGGTGGCGGCCAGATCTTCGATCGCCACGCCGCCGGCGTCGAACAAGTGACGTTGCCAGTTCTGGCCCGCGGCATCCTGCGGGTCGTAGATCCGCAGGCCGCTAAGAGCCTGTTTGTTTTTATTGTCGCGCACGCCAATGATCAACTCATCGTCGTCGTCGCGGTCCAGATTCGCGCACCACACGGCGTGGCCCCATTGCAGGTCGTCGTCCAACACGTGGCGTTTCCAGAGCGAACTGCCGCCGGCCGATTGGTCGTCAGGTCGCGTGTATACCACGACCTGGAATCCGTGCCATGGCTCGATGGTGGCAATGTAATCGGCGCCGCCGGCGAGCATGCCGCGCTTGACTTCGCTGGCGCCGCGATTGGGCGTCGACGTTTGATTCCCCTCGCCGATTACGCGCCGGGACCAGCGACCCTCCTTGCCGCGGCTTAGCAAGTTCACCCCCTCAAAGCTCGTGACCAGCAATTCAAGCTGTCCGTCGCCATCCATGTCGGTCGGCCAGAAGTTATGCGTCACATGCATTTCGTCGTTCAGCACGGTTGGCTTCCAAGGATCGCGCACCGGATCTTTCGGGATCTCGTAGGCGAGCACGCGCACGCCGGCCTCTGCAAAGTCGGGCTTGGTTGTGTTGCGGCCGAACAAGGGCAGCACGACCAGCTCGCTGCGGCCGTCGTGGTCGATGTCGATCCAGCGCATGCGGTGCGTCGTTGGCT
>DASZPI010000911.1:0-3861 GCA_035550355.1 Pirellulales bacterium | reverse complement strand
CGCCCAAGCATCAGATCAAGCACCAGGCCAGTCGCCGACAACGCAGGATCGCATTCGAGCGGCTGTGGATCACGTACTTTGGACTGCGCAACGAGATCTCGCTGTCGTACCCGCGCACCAGGAATCGAGCGCGGTTCTATTGGGACGTCGGGCTGTTTTATCTGCGCAAAGTCGGCGGCATCTTGCTGTATGACGACCACAAGTGGCGTAGGATTAAATTCCTGACTGCATCGATCGCCGACGGTTTCCGCGGCAGATTCGACAACCATAAGCCCAAGAACATCCTGTACGGACCGTCGACCCTGCGCGATTGAGCGGGGCCGACCGTCGTGTGCCCGCTCCCAGCGCTCAAGACCTGCCGTGATCGAAATCAACCATACCGAGCTGTCCGCCTTCGACGCGATCGTCGTCGGCGCCGGCATCTTCGGCATCACGATCGCCGAGCAGATTGCCAACGAGCTGGGGCGATCGGTCTGCGTCCTCGAGCGCCGCAGCCATTTCGGCGGAAACTGCTTTTCCGAAATCGATGCCGACAGCGGCATCGAGTTTCATCGCTACGGATCGCACCTGTTCCACACCAACAGCGACGACGTTTGGCGGTACCTCAATCGGTTTACAACGTTCACCAACTATCGCCACCGTGTGCTGACGGTTCATCGCGGCGAAGTTTACCCCATGCCGATCAACCTGGGGACGATCTGCGCTTTCTTTCGCAAACACATGTCGCCGGCCGAGGCGCGGGCCCTGATCGAAACGCAATCGCGCGAAGTCGCCACGTCGGCGGCGCGCAATCTGGAAGAAAAGGCCATCTCGCTCATCGGTCGGCCGTTGTACGAAGCCTTCATCAAAGGCTATACCAAAAAACAATGGCAGGTCGATCCGCGCGAGCTGCCGGCCGGGATCATCACGCGCCTCCCGGTGCGGTTTACCTTCGAACCCTACTACTTTGCCGACCGGTACGAAGGCTTGCCGACCGACGGCTATACCGCGATGTTCAAAAAGATGATCGATTCGCCGCGAATCGAGGTCCGATTGAACACCGACTTCCACCCGCTACGCAAGGCCGTTCGTCCCGGCCAGTTGGTGGTGTACTCCGGGCCGATCGATCGTTATTTCGACTACCGGCTTGGCAGCCTCGGCTGGCGCACGCTCGACTTCGAAAAGCAAGTGCTCCCGGTCGACGATTACCAGGGGACGTCGGTCATGAACTACGCCGACGAGGACGTCGCTTACACGCGCATTCACGAATTCAAGCATCTGCACCCCGAGCGCAACTACTCGTCGCACAAGACGGTCATCTATCGCGAGTTCTCGCGGTTCGCTTCGCAGGCAGACGATCCGTACTACCCGATCAATACGGCGGAAGATAAAGAGTTGTATGCAAAGTACCGCGCGCTGGCTGAAGGCGAGGCGAACGTCGTCTTCGGCGGGCGCCTGGGAGGGTACCAATATCTGGACATGGACCAGGTTGTTGCCGCAGCCTTGAGCACGTTCAGGAAAAAAGTGCAGCCGTTCTATGCTGGCGTGCGAACCTTCAAAGCCGCCGGTGACGAAATTCGCAGCTAACAAGCACAGGCATGGCACCCATCGACTCCCTGAATCTGGCCGCGGCAAATCGGTCGCCGCGTGTCGACATCTGCCTGCTGAATTACAAGACGTACGATCTGACCGCGGCGTGCCTGCGCTCGATTCGGGAGTTGGACTACCCGAACTTCGGCGTCGTCGTGGTCGATAACGGCTCGGGCGACGGCAGCGGGCAACGGCTCAAACAGGCGTTTCCCGAAATCCGGCTCATCGAGTCGGAAAAGAACTTGGGCTTTTCCGGCGGCATGAACCTGGCCATGCACGCCGCCGTGGCCGAGGGCGCCGAGCACGTCTGGCTGCTCAATACCGATACGATCGTCGACCGCAACGCGCTCGCCGCCTTGGTGGCCAAAGCGCTTTCGCACCAGCGCATTGGCATCGTCGGATCGCTGGTGCACGAAATGGACCAGCCGGGCGTGATCCAATCCTGCGGCGGCAAGGTGAACTGGTTCTTGCTGCGGCCGATGAACATCAACCAGTTGGCCGAGATGCCGCGCCTGGAATACATCAGTTGCTGCAGCGCCCTGGTGAAGAAGCAGGTGCTGCTCGACGTCGGGCTGCTCGACGAGCAATTCTTCTTTTACGCCGACGACATCGATTGGTCGTACCGCATGCGCCGGGCCGGTTGGGAGCTGGTGACCGCCGAGGACAGCATTGTTTATCACCTGGAAAAGGCCAGCGCCGGGCGCGGAGCCTGGTCCGAGCTCGAACTGACCAAGGCCATGAACGTGCTCGCCGCGAAGTACTCGTGGATCTGGCCCCTGAGCGTCGGCTTCCGCACGGCGGCAATGTGCGTCAATCGCCTGCGGCGCGGCCAGGCCGATCGTGTGCTGCCGTTGATCCGGGCGATCGGAGCCGCCTTCACGGCCCAGCAGCAGGCCATCTATCGGCCGCTGGATGTCTCGTCGGCCGCTTCGCCCGCCAATGCTGCCGCAACCATCGAACCGTCCTCGACCGCGGCAACGTAGTAACGGTCGGCCCACGGCATTCCGCCAAGCCGCGGGTACCGCCGCCTGTTGCTAGCACCGGGGGCAGTCGACGTGCATCGACCGGCCGAGTTTCGCCCTTCGCGGGCTCCGCCCGGCGGATCCAAAACATGATCGATCGAGAGGCCGGCAAAAACGATTACAACACGCTTGCATCTTGTAGCGAATCGGCTGAGAATAACGGTCCGCCAAAAACGGATGGCGCAGGTGGAAAGCGTAGGAGACGGGTCATGGAGACGGTGCGGCGCTACGGCGCATGGATGGATCTGGTCGGGGTTCTCGTCTGCTTGGCGATCTTTGTTCTTGGCTGCACCAAGGCGCCGACAACGACCGCCGATTCCAACGATGCTGCGCCGGCCACCTCGGTCGGCTCAACAACCGAAGTCGCCATCCCGCGCCTGGCCGCCAATGTCCCCGAAGAGAAGCAGCCGATCGTCGAGCTGCGCACGTCGTTGGGCTCGATCAAGCTGAAGCTCGACGCCGAGCACGCTCCGGAAACGGTCCACAACTTCATGAGCTACGTGGCCAGCGGCCACTACAACGGCACGATCTTTCACCAGGTCGAACAGGGGTACGCCGTGCTCGGCGGCAGCTTCACCCCCGAATTGTCCGAACGCCCCGGACGCTACGCGATCCGCAACGAGGCGGCCAACGGTCTGAAGAACCGCCGCGGCACGATCGCCATGGCCCGCCAGCTCGACGCCATCGACAGTGCCACCTGCCAGTTCGTCATCAATCTCGGCGACAACAGCTCGCTCGACCATCAAGGCGATACGCCCGAGACCTTTGGTTTCTGCGTATTTGGCGAAGTGATCGAAGGTATGGACGTGCTCGACCAGATCGCGGCGGTGCCGGTGAAGAACACCGACGCATTCAACGCCTTGCCGGTGCAAGCGGTCGTGATTGAATCGGCCAGTCGCCTGCGTTAGCGTGAACGATGGTTCTCATCGATTGATTCACGTTGCAGGGTCCGTGTGATCCGTTCTTGTTTTTCGATCGTGCAGCGCGCGCGGTGCGCGGCCATTGCAGTCGCCATCGTTCTGGCGGCGCGCAGGGCCGCCGCCGACGACACGCTGGTGATCGAGCGGCCGATGCTCGCCGGCATCAGCGGCTTCCGCGAGCGTTGGGACCGGCCGATCGTGCTCTCCGAGCGCGGCGCAACCGAAAACGCCGACCGGGGCGGCAGCGGAAAAGGAGTCCGCGCGGTTTGGAGCTTCGCCAAGATCGGCGCCGGCCGCACCGGCGCGATCGTGTTCGACGCGCTGCATCGCTCGCTGTTGATTCGCTTTCC
>DASZPI010000910.1:0-6650 GCA_035550355.1 Pirellulales bacterium | reverse complement strand
ATCCAGCTTGGCAACCTTGCCGCCCGCGCCGGCAAGAAGCTGGTGCTCGATGCGAACGGCAAGATCACGAACGACCCGGCGGTCAACGAGCTGGCCTGGCGCGAGCCGCGCCAGGGCTGGGGACCGTTGGAAATGAACGTGTGAGCCAAGCGGCTTGCAGCGGCGCGGCGGCATGCTGCCCAGACAGCCGATTCATCCGTAACCACAACGATCCATCGTGGAGATCGGACATGCAGCGCGCTCGACCAGGTGTTGCCTTGATGTTGTTGTGGGTCGTCGCAACCGCAGCCGAAGCGCAGCCCGCGCCCAGGCCGCGGGCACGCGCCGAGTTCGACGCCGCCGAACTTTCGGCCACGGCCGATCGGGTCGTCGAGCGCTTCATGACCGAAAAGCGCGTGCCCGGACTGGTGCTGGCCGTGATCCGCAACGGCCAGCTCGTTGTCGAGCGGGGATATGGCGTGCGATCGCCCGGCGACCAAGTCCGTCCCGATGCCGAGACGTTGTTCTACATCGGCTCGTTGTCCAAAGCGATCACGGCCATCGGCATCGAGCTGTTGGCCGAGCGGGGCAAGCTCACGCTCGACGACCCGGCGGGGCGTTATGTGCACGTGCTGCCGCCGGCGTGGAAATCGATTCCGCTGAAATACTTTCTCGCGCATCAAAGTGGCATTCCCGAGATCGCCACGGCGCGCGAACCGACCTTCGAGCAACAGGTGCACGCCGTCGAACACCTGCCCATGTCGTTCAAGCCGGGCATGAAGCAGCAGTACAACAACTTCAATTTCGCCATCGCGGGCAAGGTAATCGAAGGCGCCAGCGGCAAGCCGTACCTCGAGTTCATGCGCGACGAAGTGTTCCGCCCGCTGGGCATGACACGCACCGGCTACGGACAGCGCGATGCCAATGCGTCGCCCGGGCATTACTTACGCAAGAACGGTCACTACGAAGTGGTGGAAGAAGCGATTCCCAAGGGAGGCGAGTACGGCATCCCCTCAGGATTCTTGCAAACAACGCTGGCCGACCTGGTCCGGCTGTATCACGCCATCCAGCAACACAAGCTGCTCACACCGGCACGGACGCGCGAGATGGTCTCGCCGGTCACGCCGGGCAAGACCGGCACTCCCGGTTGGTTTGCACGCGAGGCCGGCGGCGTGACGATCGTTGCCAAAAACGGTGCCGCCGCCGGCTATGCGAGCCAGTTTCAATTCGTGCCAAGCCGCGGCATGGGGGTGATCTTTGTGATGAACCTGCAGGCCCAGGGCCTGAACACCGACGCGCTGGCCAATGCCTTGCTCCGTGAGATCTGCGGCCTGCCGTTGCCCGAGCGCGCCGGGGTCGCCGCAGAGTAAACGCACTGGGTTTTGCCGATGAACCGAACACGAAGGGCGCGTCGGGCCGCGCTACCGGCTTTACCCGAGGCGTCGCGGCAAATACGATGGCGGTCCACGTAGATCGCTTGCCTTGGAATGTCATCCCCGCCCCTGTGGAACGGAACCTGCCATGCGAAATTCGATTTCGACCCTGAAGTTGGTGATCGTGCTCTCGGCCCTGGTCTGCGTCGGTGCGTCGCAATCCTCGGCGGCCGATGTGTATTCGTACGACGGCGTGCACTCGTCGGTCAGTTTCAAAGCGCGCCATCTCGATTTGAGTTGGATTCATGGCCGGTTCAACGACGTCTCGGGAACGTTCTCGCTCGATCGCCAAGATCCGTCGAAGTCGACCTTCGAACTGTCGATCAAAGTCGACAGCGTCGACACCGCAAACGAAAAGCGCGACGAGCACCTGCGGCAACCCGACTACTTCGACACCAAGCAGTTTCCGACCATCGACTTCAAGAGCACCAGCGTGAAGCCAATCACCGGCGGCTACGAAGTCACCGGCAACTTCACGATGCACGGTGTGACGAAGCCGATTACGGTGGTGTTGACCGGCGGCAAGGAAATCGAGTTCAAGGGGGTGAAGCGCGTCGGGTTCTCGACCGAGCTGGCGCTGAAGCGCAGCGATTTCGGTTTCGATCCGAAAGCGATCGGGCCGATCGGCGACGAAGCGCTGATCCTGATCGACTGCGAAGGGGTGCGCCAGTAATCGCCCCGCGACGATTGCAAAGCTAGCCGATGCCCGACCCGCTGCTGTACGTGCAGGCCGTTGCTGCGTCGGCGGCGGTCGGGGCATTGCTACTGCTGGCGATGGTAAGCGTGCGGCGGCCGGCGAGCGCCGCGCGATCGAGTATCGCGTGCGGCTTGGGGCTTGCCGGTGGCGTTGCCGTCGGCTGCTACGTGTTGCGATTGCCCGTCGCCTGGCCGCCGGCCAACGCGCTCGATCGCCTGTTGACGCTCGTGCTTCCGGCGCTGCTGACGGTCGAAGCCGTCATCGGCGCCGGGCGAATGTCGCCGAGGCTCGCCTGGTTTTTGCGGCTAAGTCTGGCGGCAGTCGTGGGTCGAATTCTGCTGCATGGATCGGTCTACCTCAGCGGGCCGAACCGTGAATGGAGCGTCGCGCACGCCGCTGCGGTGCTTGCGGCGTTCGTAATCGGCTTAGCGACCACGTGGCTGTTGCTGGCCTGGTTGTCGCGCCGGTCGCCAGGAGTTTCGATTCCACTGGCGCTTGCAATATGCATTCAGGCCGCCGGAGTCGCGATCATGCTGGCCGGCTATCTTGGCGCGGGCGCTGCGGCAGCGGCGATTGCCGCTTCGTTGATCGGAACGACGCTCGCCGTGCGTCGTACCGCGGGTTTTCAGAATCCGCAGGCGATCATCAGCCTTGGCGTCGTGGCGCTGTTCGGCCTCGCGTTTATCGGCGTGTACTTCGGTCGGTTGAGCCTGGCAAGTGCTGTGACGATAAGTTTCGCGCCGCTGTTATGCTGGACCACTGAACTGCCGGGATTACGAGTGCGAAATCCCTGGCTCGTGGGCGCATTGCGGTTGGCGATCGTCGCGATTCCCCTGCTCGTGGTGCTGGGCATTGCCATGGTCGATTTCTATCGGCACACGGCGCCGCTGCTCGGCGAAATCCACGCATCCCCGGCCGGTTGCCTGGTGAATTTTGGTTAGAATGAAAGTCCGCGTTCGGTGCCTGCCATTTCCCGCCACGAGCTGCGTCATGCGATATGCTGCGATCCTCGTTTTGCTCTGCGCCTCGCTCGGTTCGGCCGACGAAGTGAACTGGCCACACTTTCGCGGCCCCGCCGGCGACGGGCACTCGTCGGCCACCGGTTTGCCGGTCGAATGGAGCGAGACAAAAAACATTCGCTGGAAGACCGCGATTCCCGGCAAGGCGTGGTCGTCGCCGGTCGTATGGGGCGATCAGATTTGGGTCACGAACGCCACGCCGGATGGCCACGAACGATCGGCGGTGTGCGTTGATCTCGCCAGCGGCAAGATTGTGCACGACGTGCACCTGCTGTCGGTCGAGAAGCCGCAGTATGCCCACGAGATGAACAGCCACGGCTCGCCCACCCCGGCAATCGAAGCCGGGCGCGTCTACGTTCATTTCGGCAGCACCGGTACATTCTGCCTCGACACCGCAACTGGCAAACCGCTGTGGTCGCGGCTCGATTTGAACTGCGATCATCATCGCGGCGCGGCATCATCGCCCGTTCTGTTCGAGAACCTGCTGATCGTGGCCTACGACGGCTTCGACTACCAGTACCTCGTGGCCTTCGACAAGCACACGGGCGAAACGGTCTGGCGGCGCGATCGCAACATCGCTTATCGCATCGACAACGGCGACATCAAAAAAGCGTACGGCACCTGCGCGGTGATCGAAGTCAACGGCCGTCCCTTGCTGATCGCCCCCAGCGCCGAAGCGACGATCGCCCACGACCCGCGCACCGGCGAAGAAATTTGGCGCGTGCGTCATGGCGGCATGAACGTCTCGGTGACGCCGCTGTACGCCGACGGCCGATTGATCCTAAATACCGGCGCGGGAGGGCTGAAGATGCTGGCCGTCGATCCGACCGGCACGGGCGACGTGACCGAGACCCACGTGCTGTGGAAGTACGACAAAGTGGTGCCGACACGCTCGTCGCCGGTGCTCGTCGGCAAGCGGTTGTTCATGGTCAACGACTCGGGCATCGCGTCGTGCATGAATGTCGAAACGGCCAAGCAGGTATGGCAGACCCGGCTGGGCGGCGACTTTTCGGCCTCGCCGATCGTTGCCGATGGCCGCATCTATTTCTTCGACGAGCTGGGCCGCACGCCGGTGATCGCGCCGGCCGACGAGTACGAGCTGTTGGCCGACAATCAGCTTGGCGATGGCTTCATGGCTTCGCCGGCGGTTGTAGGCAAAGCAATGATCCTGCGCTCGCGCTCGCATTTGTATCGAGTCGAACTTCCGCAGGCGCATGCCGGGAATTGAACACTCGTCTGCGGCCAGGCGGTAAACAAGTCGGCCGAATATACCGGCCAACGCGTCGCGATCTTCGCCGGCAAAGTTCGTTCAAATCTTGACGAACGGTAATTTTGTGGGCCGCGCTTGCAACCGCATTCGGGCGATGGCATGCTCTGAGCATGTCGCACGCCGCCGTTGAACCGATCGCTGAAGCACCGCCCCAGTCGGCGCCGGGTGCGGTTGCGCCGTATCCCGGTTCGCACGCCATGCCGCGCTGGAACGTCGGCGCGCTGCCCGATGCGCCGCAGTTCTCGTGGAGGCATTGGACCGCGATGGTCGGCCCCGGGCTGGTGATGGGCGCCGCGGCGATCGGCGGCGGCGAATGGCTCACCGGCCCGCTGGTAACCGCCAAGTACGGCGGAGCGTTGTTCTGGCTGGCCACGATCAGCATCCTGGCCCAGGTGGTCTACAACCTCGAGATCAGCCGCTACACGCTGTACTGCGGCGAGCCGATCTTCACCGGCAAGTTCCGCGTTCCCCCCGGACCCATGCTCTGGGTGTGGGTGTACATCGTTGCCGACTTCGGTTCGTTGCTGCCTTACTTGGCGGTGACTTCGGCGACGCCGCTGGCAATGGTGTACCTGGGCCATCTGCCCGACCCCAAAAACGTGGCCAGCGATTGGTGGCTACTGAAAGGGCTAAGCTGCGCCGTCTTTGCCGGCGGCGTTGCGGCCCTGGCCTTCGGCGGCAAGGTGTACACCATGCTCAAGTACATCATGTCGGCCAAGCTGGTGCTGGTGATCAGCTTCCTCATGTACTTGGCGCTGTTCTATTCGACCGCCGACACCTGGTGGGAAATTTGCAGCGGCTTCTTCCGCTTCGGCGATGTGCCGGTCGAGGGAATCGTTGGTGACGACGGCCTGACGCAGCCCGGCAGCAATATCGCCAACGTCTTTCAATCGCTGTGGCAAGGGCACGGCCTGCCGCAGATCGACCTCAAGCATCTCGGCTTCATCGCGCTGATGGTCGCCATTTCGGGCTCGGGCGGCCTGACGAACACCAACATCAGCGGCTATACCCGCGATCAGGGCTGGGGCATGGGCGCGCATGTGGGCGCCATTCCCAGCGTGGTCGGCGGCAAGAACCTGCAACTGTCGCACGTCGGCACCGCGTTCCTTCCCGATGCGGCCAGCCTGCCAAGGTGGCGGCACTGGCTGCACCATGTTCGCCGCGAGCAACTCGTGGTCTGGATGCCCGCCTGCTTCATCGGCCTGGCATTGCCCAGCATGTTGAGCATGCAATTTCTGCCGCGCGGCATGAACGCCGAAGGATGGACCGCCGCCGGCGCCACCGCCGAACACGTTGGCGAGGCGGTCAATGCCGTGCATCCCGGCTGGGGCCATCTGTTCTGGTATCTCACCCTGCTGTGCGGGTTCCTGGTGCTCAGCACCAGCATGATCTCCACGTCCGACGGTGCCATGCGCCGCTGGGTCGACCTGGTCTGGACCGGGCTGCCGGCGATGCGGCATGTCGAGCCACACAAGATTCGCTACCTGTATTTCAGCGTGTTGTGCGGGTTTATGGCCCTGGGCCTGTTCAACCTCTGCTTTGTCGACGCGTCATACCTGATGCAATGGGCCGCCAACCTGTACAACTTCGCCTTCGGCATTAGTTGTTGGCATGTATTGGCCGTCAACACGCTGCTGCTGCCGAAGGAACTGCGGCCTGGTTGGCCGACGCGCATTGCCATGGCATTGGGCGGCCTGTTCTTTTTGACCTTTGCCGGAATCTACACCTACGACTTCATAACCAAGCCCGCAGGGGCTTAACTCATCGCCGATCGCGCCGCGCTTTTCGCATCACGCCGACCGATGCCGAGCGGTCTCTCGCTTGTCTCGCGCGAATTTTCATCACGCACATATTCGAGGAATTCTGAAACCATGCAACGAATGGTGCATGTCGTTAGTCTGGCGCTGTTGATACTGTTGGCTTCGCACGATCTGGCATTGGCCGAAGAGCACGCCGCAGGGCCGAAGCTCGGCGAGATGCTGCCGGTATGGACCATGCTGCCGTTCGCGGCGCTGCTGTTGTGCATTGCTGTGTTTCCGTTGGCCGCGCCTCATTGGTGGGAGCACAACAAGAATAAAGGCATCGTTGTCGCGATCCTTTCGCTGCCGCTGGCGGCGTATCTGGTGATCAACTTCAACGAGCATCCCAGCGCGCACGGCTTCAACCGACTGCTCGAGTCGGTGCACGAATACATCTCGTTCATCGCGCTGTTGGGGTCACTGTTTGTGATCAGCGGCGGCGTCTACGTGCAA
>DASZPI010000909.1:0-2971 GCA_035550355.1 Pirellulales bacterium | reverse complement strand
GGCGCGCGTGCGCAGCGCGTGATCTTTCCGACGCAAGTCGACGCCAGCGCGCCGGTCTACACGGCTCCGCCAAGCTCGCCGACGGCGCCCCTGTACTCGGGCGCACCGAGTTACGGTCCGTCGTACAACGGTGTGGCGCCGGTCTACACGGCTCCCCCGGCCGGCCCGGGCGCACCGGTCTACACGGCGCCCCCCTCGTACGGCACGCCGCTGGCCCAAGCGCAGCCGCCGGCGAATTTCGATCCGTATGCCGGCGGCAGTCCCAGCCTCGCGCCGCCGGCCTACGAGGGTCCGCCGCCGACGTACAACGACGGCTTTGTCCCCACCGCCATTCGGTTGTTGCAAGAAGTGCGCGTGCAGAATACTTGGATCGCGCGCACGAATCCGAGCAACAACAACAGTTTCGGCATCGACGACCTCGAGTTCTACGCCTCGTTCGGCATCCCGTTTCCCAAGAATCCTGCGCCGATCCTGATCACGCCCGGTTTCAATTTTCACTTTCTCAGCGGTCCGGTGTCGCAGCCGGGAGTGCCGAACCTCGATCTGCCGCCCGACACGTACGACGCCTACCTGGCGACCGCCTGGCGGCCGCAGATCACGCAAAAGTTTGCCGCCGACCTGGCGGTGAGCGTCGGCGTGTACAGCGATTTTTCCTACGTCGATAACAACAGCATCCGCGTGTTGGGACGCGGCATCGGTCTGTACGCCATCAATCCGCAATGGACCGTTGCCGCGGGCGTGATCTACCTGAATCGTTTGAGCGTGAAGCTACTGCCGGCCGGCGGCTTGATCTGGACGCCGCATCCCGATTCGCGCTACGAAATCCTGTTCCCCAACCCCAAGCTCGCGCAGCGCATCACCACCTACGGCAACACCGATGTGTGGGGCTACATCTCGGGCGAGTACGGCGGCGGCCAGTGGTCGATCACCCATCAGCCCAGCGGGCAGCACGACGTCGTCAACTACAACGACATCCGCATCATGCTCGGCGTCGAGGCCTTCTACCTGAAACGCTTGCGCGGGAACTTCGAGGTCGGCTACGTTTTCAATCGCCAGATTCTGTACCTTGCGGGGCCGCAGACGGTTAATCCACCCGATTCGGTCATGTTGCGTGCAGGGCTTTCGTATTGAGCGGCGATGGCAAACGATCCTCGTGGCAAGCGATTGCGTGGGTGCCTGCGGCGCTGGTGATCGTTGCCTGCGCGCTGATTGCGCAATCGGCCGCGATGGCGAGCGACGAATTGCCGATGCCTTTGCCGCCAGTGATTCCGCCCGACAGCATCTTCTCCGATGCGCAGCGCGCTCCGGCGTCGATGGCGATGGTTCCACCGTCGAACGATCACACTACGCTGCTGCCCGAGGCCAACACGCCGCGCACCCACGCGCCGCAGATCGACCCCAGCAACATCGATCTGGCGCCCGGCGAAGTGCTGTTGACCGACGAGCCCGAAGAAAAGCTGCACCACGATGTGTGGGTGCTTCCCTGGATCATGGGGCCCGACAAGCCGCTGCGGCAGATGACGTATCGCAAGACCTTCTTGCCTCCGGGCGGCAACAACCTGTTTGGCATCGTCGACGTCGCCATCGAGGCGATGGTGATTCCGAAGCATCTGTTGTTCGGCTCGCCGTTGGTGATCACCCCGTATTTCACGTTTCACTGGTTCGAAGGCAATAGCCCGTTTCCCGTGCCGGGCACCGTGTACGACGTGGGTTTGGAACTGGCGCACGTGCGGCCGGTGACCGATCGGCTCAGCGTCGACATCGCAGTCGCTCCCAGCGTGTTCAGCGATTTTGTGAATGCGCAGTCGCAGCCGTTCCGTGTCGTGGGCCGGGGCGTGGCGCTGTACGACATCACGCCCACCGCGAAGGTTGCGCTGGGCGCAACGTACCTGGGCCGCGACGACATCAAAGTGCTGCCGATCGCCGGCTTGCTCTGGCGACCCGCGCGGTGGGAGATCGACGCGCTGTTTCCCAAGCCGCGCGTGGCGTGGAACTTTGACAAGCCGCCGCTGCTCGATCGATTCACACGCACGCGCATCGCGCCGTGGCTGGGCTTTTCGCCGGTGCAACAATTCTGGCTGTACACGGCGGGCGAGCTCGGCGGCAACACCTGGGCCGTGCGCGAAGCGGGCATCGACGATCGCCTGACCTACTTCGACCTGCGGCTGATGCTGGGCATCGAGCAGCGCGCGACCGAAGGCCCGCGCGGACGATTCGAGATTGGCTACGTGTGGGACCGCAAGGTATCGTACCTCAACGGTCCCAGCTCGCTGCTGCACGACACGTTCATGATGCGCGGCGAAATGGCCCATTGAGCGAGCAGGGATGAGCGGCTAATTGCTGGTTGCTCGTGGTTTCAGTTCCTCCGTGGGAGACGCGCATGAGCGAACGTCAGCCGACCGTTCGGAAGCCGCAGCAGGGCCGCACCGTTGGCGTGGTGGGCGATGTGTATCGTTTTCTCGCCACGGGCGACGAGACCGCCGGACGGTACGCCATGTGGGAAGCGATCGTTCCGCCCGGCGGCGGGCCGCCGCCGCACATGCACAGCCGCGAGGAAGAATCGTTCTACGTGCTCGAAGGCGAGATCACGTTCATGATCAACGGCCAGCAGCACGTCGCCGGCGCTGGCACGTTCGCCAACATGCCGGTCGGCAGCCTGCACTCGTTTACCAACGCGACCGACAAGACGGCGCGGATGATTCTGTCGGTCGCGCCGGCGGGACTCGAGCAGATGTTCTTCGAAGTCGGCGTGCCGCTGACTGCCGATGCGACGCGTGCGCCACCGCCGAGCAAGGCGGAGATCGAAAAGCTCGTAGCGCTCGCGCCCAAATACGGGTTGCAGCTGCGCCTGCCGGAGCCGCATTGAACCCGCGGTGGCCGCGGTGGCGGTTAACGCTTCTTGGCCGCCATGGCGCGTTTCACGGCGTCGCCCATGTCGGCCGGGCTTTCGGCGATGGCGATGCCCGCAGCT
>DASZPI010000908.1:0-8336 GCA_035550355.1 Pirellulales bacterium | reverse complement strand
GGCGTACTCGGTTCCCAGGATCACCAGCTCGCCGTGCTCGAAGCTCAGCTCGACGCTGGTCTTGCTGGTCATTTGCTGGGTGTACAGGTTGGCGGGAAATTCGCCGGCGTTGTAGATCGTGTAGTCGGGGCGCGTGAAGGTCTTCAGTTCGTCGGCCGTGGGGCGGATGAGCATGTTGTACATGAACAGCGCATGGTACGGCCGGGCGCAGATCACGCGCACCTTGAGCCGATGCTTGGGATCCCAGCCGGCGTAGCCGTCGACGACGTAAATCCGCGGCCTGATGTTCAGATAATCGAGCGCTCGCTGGCGGTTGATGATGAACGTCTGCTCGGACATCGGAATGTTGATGTCGCCCCACCAGATGTCGCCCCGGCTTTCGGGATGCTCGACGATGCGCTTGTCCTTGGGGCTGCGGCCGGTTTTGGAGCCCGACATGCTCAGCAAGGCGCCGGTGCTGGTGATCACGCCGCGATCGAATTGCACCGCTTCCTCGTACAGCCGCGCGGGCGGCGGGTTGCGGAGGATGTTATTGACGGCAACCCCTTGGGGGTTCAGATCGATGGTGAGACTCATGCGGGTATGGTACTTGTGTTGGGATGCAAAACGACAACGAATGATAACCTTTGGCTCCCGGCGAGTCGCCGGGGGCGAGCGTTCCGAGCGAAAGCATGACCGACTACTGCATGGCGATGACGACGATCGATTCGGCCGCGGGGGCCGAGCGCTTGGCCGCGGCTATCGTCGAGCGGCAGCTTGCAGCCTGCGTGCAGGTCGTGGGGCCGATCACGAGCACTTATCGCTGGCAGGGATGCGTTGAACGGGCGGAGGAATGGCTGTGCTTGTTCAAGACGCGGCGCGATGCCTATCTCGCACTCGAAACGGCGATCGGCGAGTTGCATTCGTACGAAACGCCAGAGATCATTGCGGTGCCGCTCGAGGCCGGCAGTGCAGCCTATCTGCGCTGGATCGACGAGAATACCGTTGGTTGAGCGCCCTCTGCGGTGCAACTTGGCCGACCGATCATCGAACCGGGCGGCGCATCGGTTCCGTGGAATCCTTGTTGGAAGGGATAAGCATGAAACGCCTGCTGCTAATTCTGGCCTGCCTGGCGACGTCGACGAGCCTGGCGGCGGCCGCGGATAAAACGCTCAACGTGCTCTTCATCGGCAATAGCTTCACGGGGCGTCACGATCTTTCGCAAGTGGTGAAGACGCTTGCCGAAGAAGGGAACCCTGGGCTCGATTTCAAGGTAACGACCGTGATCTACGGCGGCCGGATTCTGAAAGACCATTGGCGGCTGGGAACGCAGAACTTTGTGAACCTGTGGAAGCTCACGCCGGCCGACGAGCAAGCGACGATCGATGAGCTGAAAAGCCAGATCGAGCGCGATCCGAAAGACAAGTACGCGCCCAGCGCGCTGGCGCGGCACAAGGAGTTGCTCAAGCAGCTCGACCATCCGTATCCGAAATGGGACATCGTCGTGCTGCAATCGTATCGCGACGATTGGGAGGGCGACGCATCGTTGTACGTCGAGTACGCGCCGAAGTTTGCCGAGCTGATTCATGCCCAGGGTGGGCGCGTGGTGTTGTACGTGACCGTGCCGGAGATGCAGAACGCCGAGCCGATCAAGGGGCCGCAGGATAGCGCGGCGGCAATCGCGAAATCGCAAGCGATCGCTCGGCTCGCGCGCAAGATCGATGCCACCGTGGTGCCGATGCCAATGGTGACCTTGCTGTGCCAGGATGAGCGCCCCGACCTGACGCTGCGGTTCGTCAACGACGCACATCTGAACCAGACGATGGCGTATCTCACAGCCTGCACGTTCTACGGCGCACTGTTCGACCGCTCGCCCGAAGGGCTTAAGACCGACACGGTAACCGACACGCGATACCTCGACGCCGACCATCGCGACCAGGACCGCGATGGCAAGCCGATCAAAAAAGTGTTCTCGGCCAAGGACCGCGGCGACCTGCAGCGCATCGCCTGGGAGGGATTGAACGATTTTCGGCAGCTTGCCACCGAGCTCGCGCCGAAAAAGAATTGAGGGATGATCGCCCCCGAACACGAACCGTCGTTTCGTGCCGCCGCCGACTACACCTACGATTGGGAAAGTTGGATCGGTCCGGACGGAAAGCCGGTGTGGATTAACCCGGCCGTGGTGCGAATGACCGGGTACACAGTCGCCGAATGCCTGGCGATGCCTGATTATCCGCTGCCGATCGTTGCGCGGCGTGATCGTCGCCGAATGAAGAATCTGTTCGCCTCGGCCCTGGCTGGGTCGTCGGGCAACGACGTCGAGTTTCAGATCGCGCACCGATCGGGGGCAACGATTTGGATGGCGATTTCGTGGCAGCCGATCTGCGACGATCGCGGGCAGGGGCTTGGGTACCGCACCAGCACGCGCGATATTCAGCAACGCAAGGCGGCCGAGGCGGCACTGCGGCGGAGCGAGCAGCGACATCGCCGCCGCGAAGAGCGCGTCCGGCAGCGGGCCCGCGAGCTGGAATTGCTCGTGCGACAGCGTTCGGAGGAGGTGCTGCGGCTCGAAGAGCAACGCGCGCAAATGACCAAGCTGGCAGCCCTGGGCGAGTTGGCCGCCGCCGTGGCGCACGAGATCAATAATCCGCTGGCGGGAATCAAGAACGCATTCCGCCTGGTGCGCGAGGAAGAAATCAACCCGCAACAACACGCGCTGCTCGGCCTGATCGATTCCGAAATCGATCGCATCAGCAGCATCGTGCGGCAGATGTATCAACTGTACCGATACCAGCCGCAAACCGCGATCGACTTCGATTTGCGGATCGCGATTGAACAGGTGTGCCGCCTGCTCGAAGGCGCCTACAAGGCCCATCAGGGCTCGGTGCACGTGCACCTGCCCGAGAGTGCCGCCGTCCGGCTGCCCGAGGGCGAAGTCAAGCAAGTCCTGTACAACCTGATACGCAATGGCCTCGAAGCGTCGCCCGATCGCGCGCCGCTCGAGGTGACGTTAGCGGTGAACGACAGCACGGCGTTTATCACGGTGCGCGATCATGGAGCGGGCATCGATGCGGAAACGATGCCGCATATTTTCGAGCCGTTTTTCAGCACGAAAAAACACGCCACCCACGAGGGGTTGGGACTGGGGCTGTCGGTATCGTTGAACCTGGTTCATGCCATGGGCGGCACGCTCGAGGCGGAGAGCCGGCCCGGCGACACGACATTTCGACTGACCTTGCCCCGCAATTTGTCTGCTTCCTAAGATGCAGTATGCACGCACGCCTGTTGTTGGCCGATGACGAGCCGCTGTTTCTCAACACGACCGCGCAACTGCTTCGGCGCAAAGGATACGATTGCGTTTGCGTAAACAGCGCCTCGGCGGCGATGCAGGCGCTGGAGCGCGAGCCGTTCGATGCGGCGCTGGTCGACTTGAACATGCCGGGCAACCTGGGCCTGGAACTGTTGCGCTCGGGGCGCGAACAGTTTCCGCGAGTCCCCTTGATCGTGGTTACCGGCGCGCCGTCGCTGCCCAGCGCCATCGAGAGCGTGCGACTCGGGATTGCCGACTACATCCTGAAACCAGTCGCTTTGGAGGCGCTGCTGGCTTCGGTCGGCCGGATTGTCGATCGGCATCGTGAAGCGACCCCCGCCACGACCAGCGGAAAAACTCAACGGCCTGAAATTCTCGGGCAAAGCGATGCCATCCAGCGCGTGATCGAGATCGTCCATCGCGTGGCCGAATCGGACATCAACGTGCTCATTAGCGGCGAGAACGGCACCGGAAAGGAAGTGGTCGCCCGTGCGATTCACGATCTCAGCCGACGGCGTCGTGGACCGTTTCAAACGATCGACTGCGCGGCCGTGCCCGAATCGTTGTTCGAAAGCACATTGTTTGGCCACGCACGTGGCGCATTCACGGGGGCCGTTGCCGAGCAGCCAGGCTTGCTTCGCCGTTGCGACAGAGGCACGGCGTTTTTCGACGAGCTGGGGGAACTGCCGCTGGCGATGCAGTCGAAGTTGCTGCGCGCCTTGCAATTCCGCCGGTTCACGCCGGTCGGGCAGCATACCGAAGTCGAGATCGACGCCCGGTTCATCTCGGCAACCAACCGCGATCTCGAAGCGGCGATCGCCCAGGCCATGTTTCGCCGCGACCTGTATTATCGGTTAGCGGTCGTGCATGTCCGCATGCCCCCGCTGCGCGAGCGCGGCGACGACGTGCTGATGTTTGCCGAGCATTTTCTGGCCGAGGCGGCTGCCATCGGTGGGCGCGCAAGCTCGATTGCCGAGGACGTGCTGCAACTGTTCCGCGGATATGCCTGGCCTGGAAACATTCGCGAGCTGAGCAATGTGATCTTCCGTGCCAGCAGCTTGTGCGAAGGCACGCAGATTGGACTGGCCGACTTGCCCGACGAGCTGCGCGATCTAGCCCGCTCGGGGACTCGGTCGCGGCCGATGACGGGCAACTCGCGACGGGAAATCGTCGTTTCGGCCGAGCGCAACTACTTGATCCGCATCTTGGGTCGGCACGGCGGCAACGTCACGCAGGCTGCACGCGAGGCCGGTCTCTCACGGCAGGGGCTGTATAAGCTGATGCACAAACACCAGCTTCGCTCGCAGGAGTTCCGCGACCGGCGATGACACGGTCGTAAGAAAGTGTCAACCGCCGGCGACGATTGTGTCGCCAGCAGTTGACGTGCTTCCATGCCTTGCGTTGACGGCAATTGCGCGGCCCCGCTCGCATTCAGCGCCCACGATCGGCGACGTT
Organism: Pirellulales bacterium; assembly: GCA_035550355.1. Taxonomy (GTDB): domain Bacteria; phylum Planctomycetota; class Planctomycetia; order Pirellulales; family PNKZ01; genus DATAXP01. The sequence goes on along the minus strand of DASZPI010000908.1, from coordinate 3,592 downwards.
GTGGCAACGTGGCCGAAGTGTCTTGAAACGCCCGCCAAAAAAGCCGCCACTGCGTAAGCATTGGCATCTCCTTGCCTTACGCGCGCAGCGACGGCCGTCGCTGCCGATGCGACCAAAGTTGGGCGCTGCGGTTGCTTTGGATCTCCCGTCAGTGACCGTCCCACCTTCACGGAGATTCGACGAATGAACCGTTTGTTGTTTGGCTTATCATTTCTGACCGCCGTGGTCATTTCATCATACGCAACGGTCTCTGTCGCGGCGGCCGAGGCGAGCCCCCAGGTCGGCGCGCCGCGCGTGTCAGCCATTCCGGTGCAGTACTGGTTCCGTCGCAGCTATCGGCGGTATTCGTTTCAACCGTCGCCCGCGCCGGCGGCGCCCAGCTACTCGAATCCATCGAGCGGTAGCAGCTCGGGCCGAAATTATCGCAGCGCACCGCTCTGGCGCGCCGATCAGAAGGCTTTAGGCAAATACTAAGAAAGCTCGCCGCCGCCAGGGCGAGCCGATCCGTTGATCATGACGCCGCTGCTGGACCAGCACCGGCAGCGGCTCATGATCAACCTTTGGCGCTGACGCTCGCGCGGCCGATCGAGTGATACGTGAATCCCGCGGCGCGCATCTGCGACGGCTCGTACACGTTGCGGCCATCAAAGATCACGGCCGCCTTCATCGTCTTGCGCATCCGTTTGAAGTCGGGATTCAAAAACTCCTTCCATTCGGTCATGATCACCAGCGCCTCGGCGGCTTCGAGCGCGTCGTACGGGCGCCCGGCATAGGTCAGCCGTTCGCCATACTGCTTGCGCACGTTGTCGATCGCCTCGGGATCGTGCACCACGAGCGACGCGCCGTCGGCCAGCAGCTTGTCGATCAGCGCCAAGGCGGGCGCTTCGCGGATATCATCGGTCCGCGGCTTGAAGGCCAGTCCCCAGATCGCAATGCGACGGCCTTGTAACTTGCCGCCAAAATGCTTGACGATCCGATCGTACAGAATAGTCTTCTGACGATCGTTCACCACGTCGATCGCCTTCAGGATGTACGGCTCGAGTTTGTAGGCGCGGGCCATCGCGTGCAAGGCGCGAATATCTTTCGGAAAGCAACTGCCTCCGTAGCCGACACCCGGGAACAGGAATTGAAAGCCGATGCGGCGATCGTGGCCGATGCCCCGTCGCACGTCGTTGATGTCGGCCTCCATGTGCTCGCACAGGTTGGCGATCTCGTTGATGAAACTGATCTTCGTGGCGAGCATGGCGTTGGCCACGTACTTGGTCATCTCCGCGCTCTCGGGACTCATCACCAGGAACGGATGCTCGGTTCTCAAGAACGGCTTGTACAGCTCGTGCAGCACTTCGGCGTCGGCCTCGTCGCGCACCCCCACCACCACGCGATCGGGGCGCATGAAGTCGTCGATCGCCGCGCCTTCTTTGAGAAACTCGGGGTTGCTGGCCACGCGGCAGGAGCGCCCCGTGCGCTCGCGCAGCCGCGCCAGGATGCCGGCATTGGTGCCTACGGGGACGGTGCTCTTGGTGACGACGATCGTTTCGGGCGACAGATGCGGCGCGAGGCTATCGACCACCTTCCACAGGCTCGACAGGTCGGCCGAGCCGTCGTCGCCTTGCGGCGTGCCGACCGCGAGAAAGATAACCTGAGCGCTAGGAGCCGCTGACGCCAGGTCGGTAGTGAACTGCAAGCGGCCGGCGGCGACGTTGCCTTCGACCAGTTCCGCCAAGCCCGGTTCATAAATGGGGATTTCGCCCCGTCGGAGCATTTCGACCTTGCGCTGATCGATATCGACGCAGGTCACGTCGTTGCCGCTTTCGGCAAAGCAGGTGCCCGAAACGAGTCCGACGTATCCGGTGCCGATGACGGCGATTTGCATGGCGAGCTTTCGGGTTAGGCGATTCGATGGCTTGGCCGGCGCGTCCACGCGGCGCACGGCTCGCGGACGCCCCGGCTAAGCAAGCTTGTTGCGCCAGTACGCCAACGTGTCGGCGATCGTTTGTTCCAGCGGAATCTGCGGTGTCCAGCCGGTACGCGCGACCAGGCGACGCGTATCGGCAATCCAATTCTGCTTGGGGCCGGGGTTTAGTTCAACCACTCGACGGCGCGGATCGGCCTGCCGACGGAGTTGCTCGAAGACCTCGCCCGTACGAACCCGACGACCCGAACCGACGTTATAAATCGTCCCCCGCCGACCACGTTCGGCCAGCAAGGCGTAAGCGCGCACCGTGTCGCGAACGTCGGTCAGGTCGAGATACGTCTCGAGATTCAACACGTGCAGCGGATCGGCTCCCTCGGCAAATTGCTTGGCCCACGAGGGGAGCATCAGCCGCGCGTCTTGCCGCGGACCGGTGTGCTGAAAGGCGCGGGCGATGACGAGATCGAGGTTCGCGAAATCGAAAATCGCGCCACTGGTCGTGCCGCGCTTCGACAAGTCGTCGGCCGCCTGCTTCATTCCTAATGCCACCATCTCGGCAGCGAGCTTGGTGACGCCGTACGCCGAGCTGGGCCGAGTCGGATCGTCTTCGGCAACCACGAACGTCTCGGCCGTCACCGGTGCATACACGTGGCTGGTGCTTGCCAGCAGCACGCGGGGCCGGGCCGGAAGATTGGCGACCAGGTTCAACAAGTTCGCCGTGCCCAAAACGTTCACGGCAAATGCGTGCGGCGTTGGCTGATCGATGCCGCAATCTTCGGGCACCGCGATCGCTGCAAGATGGAACACCCAGTCGGGAGCGAAGCGGAACAGCGCCTCGGCGACGGCGCGGTCGTCGCCGCCGCCGATCTCCCATCGCGCGACCGGAACAGCTCGGACTGCGGGCGGCACATCCGGCGACCACTCGCCTCGCCTGCTGCAACCGGCAACTTCGTGCCCGAGCGCCAACAGGTGCTCGGCCAAAAATGCTCCCGCGAAGCCAGTGATGCCGGTGATGAAGCTGCGCACGAGACCAATGCAGAATTCAGAATGATGAATGCAGAAGTGACGCGGCTGCTTGCGCCTCGCTTCGATTTTTGCATTCGTCATTCATCGTTCATCATTCCACTTCGGGCGATTTACCGGTCAGGTCCTGGTCGACTGCCGGGTCGTCGCCGCGATCTTCGGGAGTCACTTCGTCCGGTTCGACACGCACCACGGCTGCGACCGAGTCCCCGTCGTCAAGGCTCATGATCTTGACGCCTTGGGTGTTGCGCCCGATCACGCTCACGTCGCTGGCGGCGATCCGCTGTAACTTGCCGCGGGCCGTCATGATCATCAGCTCGTCGCTGTCGGTCACACTGACGACGGCGACCACGGGGCCATTGCGTTCGGTGGTCTTAATGTCGCGCACGCCCATCGTGCCGCGCCCCTTGGTCGGGTAGCGGGCACTCGTGCCGTGATCTTCGCCCTCGTCGGCGACTTCGGGTTCTTCGGAGTCGGAAACTTCGTCGGCGACTTCGGGTTCGTCGATCGGCGGTGCGTTGGGGCCAAAGGGGGTGCGTTTGCCGTAGCCCTTTTCGCACACCGTGAGCAGCGTTGCCTCGGGACTAGCCACGACCATGCCGACCAGCGTATCTCCGCTGCGCAACTTGATGCCGCGCACTCCGCTGGCGCTGCGCC
>DASZPI010000907.1:0-3953 GCA_035550355.1 Pirellulales bacterium | reverse complement strand
CAACGAACGAGCATAGGCCCACGCCCCTCAGCCGGCCTTCGGGCATCGCTTCCCTCGGGAAAACGGTCAGCCAGTGCGATGGCTGTTGACGCTCGGCCACGGTAATGCCGGCCGTTCCTTCGCTTGGCGACGGTCCGGGGGGTTGTGTTTGCGATTTGACTAAGGCCGCCTACGAACTAGGCTTTTACGTCCCGGCGTCGGTCGTGAACGGCGCAAGCCGGACAATCGTTTCTGTTCGTAACGCGGCGCCGTCGCCGGGGAAATCGGCCTCATGGCATCGCCGACTTCGTTGGACTTCGCAAGCGTCGCCAGCGACGCTCCGGCCACCGATCCGTTGCCGATCGTTGCCGCGTCGCCGTCCGCAACGGCCAGCGTCGATGCTGCCACGCGGTTGCAGCACAACGAGCTGGCGCAGGTGCGCTTGGGTGTGGCGAGCAGTTTGTTGGCCGCGCTGCGCAACAAGCACGAGCCTTCGGCCCAGCACTGCGTGCGCGTGGCGCTGGGATGCAGTGCCTGGGCTTCGATGATTGGCCTGCCCGAGGACCAACGCGACGAAATCGAAGTCGCCGCCGCGCTGCACGACATCGGCAAGATCGGCATTCCCGACGCGCTGTTGTGCAAGCCCGATTCGCTGACCGCGCAAGAGATGGCGATCATGGATCGCCACTGGACGATGGGCCGCGAAATTTTGCAGTGCAGTTGCGCGTCGCCGCGGATCCTCGAGATTCTGCAATATGCGCGGAGCTGGTACGATGGCAGCCGGCATCGCGTGGACGTGACGGGCGACGACATTCCGCTGGGCGCGCGGATGCTGGCGATTGTCGATGCGTTCGACGCGATGATGTCGGACCATGTGTATCGCCGGTCGATGTCGCTGGAGCGGGCGTACAACGAGCTGTACACGAATGCCGGCACGCAGTTCGATCCGGCGCTGGTCGTGCTGTTCATCAAGCTGCACGACTTCGACGGCCTGAAGGGGAAGGCCGACGCGGCGCGTCGCTGGTTGCTCGAGTTCACGCCCGAGGCGGCGAACTCGATCTGGCGGCGGAACGAAAACGTGCAATGGACCGCGCCGCGTTCCAGCGAGTCGCTGTTCCACCAGAAGCTGTTGGACAACATGTACGACGCCGTGGTGTTCATCGATTCGGGGCGGCGGATCACGCTGTGGAATCGAGGCGCCGAGCGGCTCACGGGCATCTCGGCGGCGAGCGTGTATCAGCGGATGTGGGCGCCGAGCTTGCTGCGCACGCGCGACGAGCACGGCCGACTGATTCGCGACGAAGAATGCCCCGTGGCGCACGCGCTGGAAAGCGGCGTGCAGTGGCTGCGCCGGCTGACGATTCGCGGCCGAGGGATGCGCGATATTTCGGTCGATGCCCACGCCGCGCCGGTGGTGTCGGCCGAATCGGGCTCGCACGGCCTGACATTGATTCTGCACGACGTGTCGCCTGAAATTTCGCTCGAAGAGCGCTGCCAAAACCTGCACGACCTCGCCACGCGCGATCCGCTGACGCAGGTGGCCAACCGCGCCGAGTTTGATCGCGTGCTGGGCCTGTTTGTGACGGCTCACTTGGAGAGCAAGCGGCCGTGCAGCCTGATCATGAGCGACATCGATCGCTTCAAGCAGGTGAACGACAAGTACGGTCACCAGGCGGGCGACCAGGTGATCCAGAGCTTTGCCAAGGTGCTGCAAAACTCGTGTCGCCCGGGCGACCTGGTGGCCCGCTACGGCGGCGAGGAATTCGCCATGCTGTGCGCCGATTGCGACAACGCCTCGGCCGCCAGCCGGGCCGAAGAGATTCGCACCGCGTTCGGGCAAGTGCAGCAGCCGGGGCTCGATGGACGCTGCGTGTCGGCAAGCTTCGGCGTCACCGAGATTCAACCGGGCGACACGCCCGACACCATGTTGCGCCGGGCCGACCGCGGCCTGCTGATGGCCAAGGAGAACGGCCGCAATCGCGTGGTGCAGTTGGGCACCGGCTCGGGCAACGTGGACGATCACGAGCATGAAACGTACTCGGCAAGCGTGGGGGCCGACGTGCTGCTAGCGCAGCAGTTGGTCACGCAATCGCCGATCGATCGCAGCATCGAGAAGCTGCGCGGGTTCATTGCCGATCATCATGCCGACGTGATCAGCATCGACGACAACGACGTGCACATTCGCGTGGGGCGCGGCGGCGGAATGCTCTCGCGGCGCAAGGGCGATCGCGAAGTGCGGCTGCTCGTGCACCTGCGGTTCGAAGAAGACCGCACGCCGGTGACCGAGGAGAAGCGCGGCGGCCTGATGCGCACGCGCATCTACATTGAGATTCGCCCGGTGCGAAACCGCGATCGCCGCAAAGCCGATGCCGTGGAACGCGCCAAGCAGTTGTTGATCAGCTTCCGGTCGTATTTGATGGCGACCGAGATGTCGGCCCGCGTGCAGGCCGAGCCCGAGCCCGACGTCAATATCTTAACGCGCATCGCGTACAAGCTGATGGGCAAGTCGCTGAAGCCGGTGGACGACCGGTAGAAGCGGGACGGACGAACGACGAAGTCCGAATGACCAAAGAGTGACGAAATCCGAACGACGAATGCACGGCGCATTCGTCATTCGGTATTCGGATTTGGTTGGTCATTGGGAATTGGTCATTGGGAATTGATCATTGGTCATTCTCGATTGGCTCCCTCGTTGCCTCGGGTTATGCACTCGGCTATGCTGCCGGGGACTACTCACCCACGCTATACGACTGGAGCTTTGCCATGGCGTACACCCTTCCGCCGCTGCCGTACCCGTTCAACGCGCTCGAGCCGCACATCGACGCGCGGACCATGGAAATCCATCACGATAAGCACCACCAGGCGTACATCACGAACCTGAACAAAGCGATCGAAGGGACCGACCTGGGCAACCAGAGCATCGAATCGCTGGTGGCGAACATCGACAAGGTGCCCGAGAACATCCGTACCACGGTGCGCAACAACGGCGGCGGCCACGCGAACCATTCGCTGTTCTGGACGATCCTCGCGCATGGTGGCGGCGGCCAACCGACCGGCGCGCTCGGCGATGCGTTCAAGCGCGACCTGGGTGGCTATGACAAGTTCAAGGCCGACTTCACCGACGCGGGCCTGAAGCGCTTTGGCAGCGGCTGGGCCTGGGTGAGTGTGGACAAGAACAAGAAGCTGGTGATCGAAAGCACGCCGAACCAAGACAGCCCGCTGATGGCCGGCAACACGCCGATCCTGGGCTGCGACGTTTGGGAGCACGCGTACTACTTGCTGTACCAGAACCGCCGCCCCGACTACATGGCGGCGTTCTTTAATGTCATCAACTGGCCGAACGTGGCCGAGCGCTACGCGGCAGCGACCAAGTAGCAGCGGCAGGGGGTCGGGATTCAGGAGTCGGCAGCGGCAGCAGCAAGCATTCCGCCCCGGATCCTGAATCCCGAATCCCGAAACCCGACCCCCGGCCGAATCCTGACCCCGGCTCGCTCAACTGCCATTGACCCTCGCACGAGCGGTTCTTATAGTCCCCGCCCGTGCGCCCGAGGACCGTGCCGAATACTTTGCCTTTTCTCCAGGGGCAAGATATTCGGATTGGCTGGAGTTTCGGGCGCGCGCATACCGATCTAATCTGCTGGAACCGTGAGGTCCATCGCGGGGCATTGCCGCTGTCGGTGGAGCTCATCCCGTCTGCTGCTAGTTTCCGGTCTTCAGGGAAGATGCCGGCGCGATCGAGCACGACATGGATGTCGTGCGGCGCTTGCCGCTTCTCGGCCGACCCTTGCATAGGGCTCGCTACGATGCGTGTGACGCGATTCTCGTTGGCTGTCGCCGCTTTGGCTGCGTTGGGTTTGTCCGGTTGTCAGAGCGGCCGCATGAGCTGGCCCTTTGCCAGTAAAAAGACCCCGCCCGCCGGCGCCTACGCGAGCAACACCACGCCCAGCTATCCGTCGCTGCCCTCGGCCAGCGCC
>DASZPI010000906.1:0-2116 GCA_035550355.1 Pirellulales bacterium | reverse complement strand
TTTTCTCGATTCCTGGTTCGATTTAGGATCTGTTGCGATCAGCGACGCACGACAAGCACTGCTGATTGTTGGCCTCAGCGTTGCGCTGCTGTTGCCTGCGAACGTGCTCCTTGCCGGGCTGCGCGGGTACTTGCGACTGGATATTACCAACGGGCTGAGCATTGCCACTCAGCTAGTGCGCGCCGCGGGCGTTGCAATTGCCTTGTCGACTCACAGCGGAATCGTGGGACTGGCATGGGCATCGCTTGCCGGAAACGCTGTTGCTGCTGTCGGAAGCGTCTGGTTTTTTCTCTACGAGGCCGACGATCGCATGATCCAGTTGCGCAGCGTGTCGCGTCAAGCGCTGCGGTCGCTGTCAGCGTTTAGCGTGTGGGCGTTTCTGGGCACTGCCGGCTGGTACCTGGCCTACAGCAGCTCAGCGATCGTGGTTGGTGTCGCACGCGAGCCCCGCGAGCTTTCCTACTTCGCCCTGGCAACGAACGTGTTGGCTATTCTCGCAGCAGTCGGTGGAGCGTTTACCGGCGCAATGATGCCGTTGGCCTCGGTGTACGAGTCGCGCGGTGACGGTGCTCGACTGCGCCAATGTTACCTATATGGCACTCGGCTAACGCTGCTCGTCCTTGTTCCAAGCGTTCTGTTGATGCTGGTCGCCGGTCCCGAGCTGCTGGCCTTATGGGTAGGATCCGAGGTCGGTACCCCCGCAGGACAGGTATTACGAATCTTGGGGGTCGCGCATATGGCGTTTCTCGCCGCCAGCACCGGTAATCAGTTGATGCTGGGAACCAACCGATACCGCTCGGCCGCGATCGTGTACCTAGGTGAAGGTGTTGTGAACATTCTGCTCAGCTGCCTGCTCGTTCGTCGCTTTGGAGTGTTCGGCGTTGCTTGGGCGACCTTAATACCTGGTGTCGCGGTGCATGGCATTTTGTGGCCAGCGATCGTGCGGCGGACGCTCGGCGTTGGTTCTTGGGTTTTCTGGCGAGAGAGTATCCTGCCCAGCCTCATCCCCGCTCTGCCGGCACTTGTCGCCTATGCAACGATGCGGTTTTTCTGTCATGGCGGCACCCTTGAACTGATCGGAAGCGCCTTCGCGCTGATACTGGTTTACGCAGCGACAGCCCTGTGGATGGTGTTACCGAACATGTTGATTTCGAAGCTTGTCGGGCGTTTTGGGCTGCTGCGCCGAATCGAGCGTTCGTCGGGCACAATTCGAACTACGCTCGATCGCGAGTGAGTCTGACATCTAGCATTCGAGAAGAGAGGTGACCATGAACGCAATGCTCAAAGCCGCCGCGTATCAGATGATCGACCTGTGTACTGCAGGGCGCGGCATTCGACGCACCATCGGAGGTGAATCAATCCGGTTTCCCGCACGCTGGAGCCGATGGTATCGCAGCGATTATGAGCCAAATACGTTTGCATTCCTCCGCCGTTACTGTGCGCCGGGAAGTGTGGCGATGGATATCGGCGCGCACCTGGGGTTATTCACGGTAGTGATGTCGCGGCTCGTGGGGCCGCAGGGACGCGTGTTCACGTTCGAGCCGACGCCGCTTTCGCGCCGCGTGCTTTCCGATGTTGTGCATCTGAACGCCTGCGACCAAAACGTCAACGTCCGCGGTGAAGCGGTGGCTGACCGCACCGGCGAGGCAACGTTCTATGACACGGGTAACATTGCTTCCAATGCCAACAGTCTTGTTTGCACGCAGCGAACGCAGGGCAACATCACGATTGCCACGATCAGCCTCGACGACCTGGTCGCCTCCGAGCGAGCGACCATTGGTTCGCGGGCGATCACCTGCCTCAAAGTCGATGTCGAAGGGGCGGAGCTCAACCTTTTGGCAGGCGCTCAACAGACGGTGCGCAATGATCGTCCCGCCATCGCTCTTTCGGTGCATCCCGAGTCTATCGCCGATGGCGGCCGCAGCCTCAGTGAACTGTGGGCGATGATCGACGACCTTCGCTACGACGCGCACTTTCTCGAATCCTACGGCACCGCGAAGACCAAAGTCGCCGGAGTCGATATGGATTGGTTCTGTGCACAAAACGACATGTTCGACGTTGGCCTGTTGCCGCGAAGCTAGCACGCACCGAGCAGTCCGAGCCAAAACCGACCGTG
>DASZPI010000905.1:0-4762 GCA_035550355.1 Pirellulales bacterium | reverse complement strand
AAGAAGCGCTGCACCACCTGCCATAAAGTCGGCGACGTCGGCCACGCGGTCGGCCCCGACCTGCTGGCATTGCGCGATCGCTCGGCGCAGTCGTTGTTGATCGCGATGCTCGACCCGAACCGTGCGGTCGAAACCAAGTTTGTGAACTATCTGGCGATCACGACCGATGGCCTGTCGCACAACGGCATGCTCGTGGGCGAGTCGGCCGCCGGCATCGCGCTGCTCGGTCCCGAGGGCAAGCAAGTCAACCTGCCGCGCACCGCGATCGAGGAGCTGCAAAGCACCGGCAAGTCGTTGATGCCCGAAGGACTCGAGAAAGACCTGTCGAATCAGGACCTGGCCGATCTCATCATGCTGTTTTCGCTGCCCAAGGCTGCGGGAAACGTCGAGGTGGCCGTCGCGGCGCCCAAGCCGATGGACGACGAGGATGAGGAACCCGAGTACCGTCCGGGCCTGGTGGCTCGCTACGCCGACGCTCACGGCAACGAAGCGGTTCGCCGCGATGGCGACCTGCAATTCGCCTGGGACGCAACCGCGCCCGACGACCGGCTCGAGCCAATTCCGTTCACCGCTACTTGGCGTGGCCGGCTGTTTTCGATCGCGCCAGGCAAGTACCAATTGAAAGCTTTTGCCGCCGGCCGGGTGCGATTGACGCTCGAAGGCAAAACGCTGCTCGATGCGACCGTCGACACGCCGCAGTGGCTTGCCGCCGAGCCGATCGAGCTCGCTTACGGATACCATCCGCTGGCGATCGACTATTCCTCGAACAACGGCGCCGCGCGGCTGGGCTTGTTCTGGTCCGGACCGCAGTTTCAACTCGAACCGGTTCCCGAGCGGCATTTGTTTCACCTGCCGGCCGACGAACCGCCGAGCGCATTCGAACACGGCCGACTACTGACGCGAGCGCTGCGGTGCGCCGCCTGCCACGAGTTTGCCGACGAGCGGGCAACGTTGTCGGCGCCGGCGCTCGACCGGCTGCGCGGGAATCTCGAGCCCGGGTGGATGGTGGAGTGGTTGAGCGCGAAACCGCTCGCGGGCGGCGAAACCGTGACGCGACGCATGCCGCATTTCGACCTGACGGCCGACGACGCGCGGGCGATCGTGACGTACTTGCATGCCGTTTCGAACGCGACGCCGCCGCGGACGAAATTCGATCCGTCGCTGGTCCCCACGCCAGCCCCCGAACCTGGCAAGAAAAAGCCCAAGAAGCCGCGCACCAAGCCGAGCGCCGCCGAGGGCCAACGGCTGGTGAACACCATCGGCTGCCTGGCATGCCATCGGCTCGATGCACGTGGCGCCCAGGCATTGTTCGGCGGCGGCGATTTGACCGCGATTGCCGACAAACGCCCCGGCGACTTTTTCGCGCACTGGCTCACCAAGCCCGAGGAGATCAATCGTTCGCATCGCATGCCGGTGTTCCGATTGGCAGCGATCGAGTGGGCCGATGTGGCAATGTTCCTGGCAACACTCAAGGGAAACACCTCGGCGAAGCCCTGGCAACCGGCGCTCGACGACCATGACACGATTAACCGCGGCCGCCGCCTGGTGGCCGAGCACCGCTGCGGCTCGTGTCACGTGCTGCCTGAAGCGATTCAAGGCGAAGGGCCACCGCGGTTGCGGCTGAGCGCAACGAGCCGCTGGGACACGAGCTGCCTGGGCACTCCGCAGGCGAAGTCGCATCGTCCCGGTTACCAGCTATCAGCGACGCAGCAAGCGGCCGTGCGCGAGTACATTCAAGGCGCGAAACCGCAAGCCAGCGCGATCGACGGTCGCTTTGTGCTCGCCGAGCGCAACTGCCTGGGCTGCCACTCGCGCGACTTGCAACCGGGGATCGCGGCGAACCTGGAAGCGGTGGTCGCCGCCGACGGCGAGTTGAGCGCGCTGCTGCCGACGCTCGCGCCACCATCGCTTTCCGGCGTGGGCGATAAGCTGCACGACGATGCCCTCGCTGCGGCGATCACGCTGAAGAACCCGCCGCTGCGCCCTTGGCTGGCGATCCGCATGCCCAAGTTCCCGCTCGCCGGCGATGAGATGCGCGCGCTGACCGACTTCTTGATCGGCCACGATCGCGTTCCCGACCTGCCTCAGCAGGCCGACGATCCAACGAGCGACCCGGGCCAGGTGCTCGCCGCGCGCCGGCTGGTCACGGCCGACGGCTTCGGCTGCACAAGCTGCCACAAGATCGGCAACAGCGAACCGTTGAACGTCGCCTTGAACGCGCACGGAACCGACCTGACGCTGCTGGGCGAGCGCATCCGCAGGCCGTGGTTCGATCGCTGGGTGCGCAACCCGGCGCGGATCGTGCCGCGCATGGAGATGCCCGCAATTCAACTGCCGGTGCGCGGCCTGCTGCACGACAACGTCGACGAACAGCTCGCGGCCGTCTGGAACACGCTCAACACGCCCGGTTTCAATCCGCCGCCGCCAGGCCCGGTGCGCATCGTGCGCGCTCGCAATGTTGCAGGAGTCGACGAACCGGCGAGCGTGCTGACCGACCTGCTGGAGGTGGGCGAAAAGGTCTACATTCGGCCGCTGATCATCGGCCTGCCGAACCGGCACAACGTGCTGTTCGACCTGGAGTCGGGACGCCTGGCGAATTGGTGGCTGGGCGACACCGCCATGGAGCGCACGCGCGGCAAAGCATGGTACTGGACTCCCGGCGGCGACGGGCTATTCGCCGTCGAGCTGGAAGCACCCGAGGTCAGCCTCAGCCGGGCCGGCAAGCTCAGTGCGCCACTGCCCCAAGGCCAGGTCGCCGCGCTGCTCGACTCATTCTCGCACACCAAGGCCGGCGTCTCCTTCGCATGCCGTTATCTGTTCACGACCGAGCAAGGCCAGCGGCGCGTCATCCGCATTCACCAGTCGATCGAGCCGCGCGGCGCCGAAGGATTCGTCCGCCGCATGCGCTGCCACGGATTGCTGAACGACGAAACGCTGGTGATCCAACCGTTCGCGGCACTCTCGGCAGCCGAAGCGGCTCGCGCTGGGAAACTGCCGGTTCAGATCACGATCGAAGGCCAGGCGGAACCGGCCGCGGATGGCAAGGTTTCGCTCTCGCCGGCAAGCCCTGGCCAATCGAACGAGGTTGCGATTGTTTACTCGACATCTTTGTCCGTTGACCAATTTCCGGTCGTGCCACCTTCGCTGCCGAAGCCCGAGGTGGTGAAACTCGACGTTGTTCCCGGCTGGAGCGCCGTGCAGTTGCCGTTGCCCGCCGAGGAGATGCCGACCGGCATCGATTGGCGCGCCGACGGAACGCTGGTGTTTTCGTCGCTCAAGGGTCGCGTGTGCGTGGCCAAGGACACCGACGGCGATGGCCTGGAAGACACCGTCGCGCCGCTCAGCGATGATCTGCCGGCGCCCTATGGCGTGGCGGCGAATGCCGACGGCACGGTCGACGTGATCTGCAAGTACGGTCTGGTTCGGCTGTACGACAGCGACGGCGACGGACGCGCCGAGCGCAGCGAGATTGTTGCCGACGGCTGGGGCATGACCACCGATTACCACGATTGGGCCGTCGGGCTGCCGCGCGATCGCAACGGCGACTACATCGTGGCGCTCCCCTGTCAACAGGACCAACGCGACGAAGCAGCCGCGCGTTGGCGCGGCGAAGCGCTGCGGCTGATCCCCCGCGAACCGACTGCCGACGATCCGCGCCGCTTCCGGGTCGAGCCGTTCGCCGCCGGTCTGCGTTTCCCGATGGGGGTGGCGATCAACCACGACGGGGCGATCTTCGCCAGCGACAACCAGGGGAATTACAACCCGTTCAACGAGATCAACAACCTCGAACCGGGCCAGCGCTACGGGTTCATCAACAAACGCGACGTCCGCCCGGGGTTCAATCCACCGTTTCAAACCGCAGCCATCGATCTGCCGCACCCCTGGACACGCAGCGTCAACGGCCTGTGTTTTCTCGACACGCCGGCAAGCTTGAAAGAGCAGACCAAGCACAATGCTTTCGGTCCGTTCGAAGGGCACCTGCTCGGCTGCGAGTACACCACGCTGCGCCTGATCCGCATGACGCTCGAACGTGTCGGCGACGTGTACCAGGGGGCCGCGTATCCGTTCAGCATCGCCCCGGCCGACAGGCAGCCGACGTTCGAAGGACCGGTGGTCAGTGCCGTCGCCCCCGATGGCGATCTGTACGTGGGCAACATGCGCGACAGTGGTTGGGGCGGCGGGCAGAATACCGGGTCGATGGTCCGCCTGCAGTTTACCGGCCAGGTGCCGCTGGGGATTCGCACAGTGCGCGCAACGCACGATGGTTTCGTGATCGAATTCACGGGTGAAATCGATCGGCGCCGCGCGGCCGACACGAAGCAGTATTCCGTGCTTTCGTATCGCCGCATTTCGACACCCGCCTACGGCGGCGAAAACGTGGACGAACGAGCCGCACACGTCCGATCGGTTGCCGTGGCACCCGACGCGCGCGCCGTGGCGATCAAGCTCGACGCGCTGCGTGCCGGCCATGTGTACGAGTTGCGGCTGGGCGACGTTGCCGCCGAGGGCAAGCCGCTGCATCCGGCCGAGGCGTATTACACCCTGCGCCGCGTGCCCCCGACGCAAGATTCGTCAGCCGCGAGTCGGGATTCGGGGCAGCGATGATGACCCCCAAATTCCTGATGCTCACGTGCCAGGTTGGCGCGGAGCAGGCGGTGAAGGACGAGCTTTCGCGCCAGTGGCCCGGGTTTCGCTTCTCGTACTCGCGCCCGGGGTTTTTGACCTTCAAGTTGCCGGAAGAGCAGGCGCTGGCCGACGATTT
>DASZPI010000904.1:0-1656 GCA_035550355.1 Pirellulales bacterium | reverse complement strand
CGCGCGTGCCGATCACCCCCGAAGAGCCGATGTGGATGTCGGGCTTCAGCGGTCGCACGGCGCCGGCGAGCACCACGTCGCTCGAATTGTTCGCCAAGGCGCTGGCAATCGAAGACCCGCGCGGCCACCGCGCCGTGCTGGTGACGCTCGACATCGTCGGCCTCGACCGCGCCACGACCGAGGCGATTTGCTCGGCGCTCGAAGCCAAGCACGGCCTGCGACGCGACCAGGTTTGCCTCAACTGTTCGCACACCCACTGTGGTCCGGTGGTGGGGCGCAACCTTTGGGGCATGTTTATGTTCGACGATGCGCAGTGGCAATTGGTTGACGACTACAACCAGGAGCTGCGCGAGAAGGTGATCGCGGTCGTGGGCGAGGCCTTGGCGGTGCGCGCTCCGGCAACCCTGCAATTCGCGACCGGATCGCTGGACTTTGCCATCAACCGCCGCACCAATCCGCGCAAGCCCGACGAGTTGGCGGCGCAGCGCGCCGGTGGCGGACTCAAAGGCCCGTCCGATCACGATTTGCCGGTGCTGACCGTCGCCGCTGAGGACGGCAAGCTAACGGCGATCGTCGGTCTGTACGCGTGCCATGCGACGATCCTGGCGTTCGACCAGTGGAGCGGCGATTGGCCCGGCTACGCGCAACAACACCTCGAGCGTGCGCATCCCGGTGCGATCGCAATGTTCGTGGCTGGTTGTGGTGGCGATCAGGCGCCGTGGCCGCGCGAGCCCGAAACGACCGAGCGCGCCGACGACTACGGTCGACGTTTTGCCGCCGAGGTCGAGACGGTGCTGCGCGGCAAACCGCGAGACGTCGCAGGCCATCTGGTGACGCGCTATCGCGAGATCGACCTGCCGCTGGCTGCGCCGCCGACGCGCGTCGAGCTTGCCGAGCAAGTGAAGTCGAAGAATCGGTTCATCGCGCATCGCGCGACGGTCGAGCTGTCGCAGCTCGACCGAGGCGACGCGCTGCCGACCAGCTATCCGTACCCGGTGCAAGTTTGGAGGCTCGGCGACGAGTTGCGCTTCGTGGCGCTGGGTGGAGAAGTCGTGGTCGATTATGCGCTGCGGATCAAGCGGGAACTCGGCGCCGACCGCACGTGGGTGGCTGGATATTCGAACGACGTGATGGCGTATATTCCCTCGGAGCGGGTGCTTGCCGAAGGCGGTTACGAGGGAGCGACGTCGATGATGTACTACGGTCTGCCGACGACCTGGGCGCCGGGGCTCGAGCAGTTGATCGACCGCGAGGTGCGCCGCCAGGCGAAGTAATGTTCGGCGACGATTGCCGGGGTTGGTCGATCCGCACCTCGGCGAGGGTTCGGATCGCTCAGATCAGCGCGCTTAGATCAGCCGCCACTGGGTTGGCGGCGGCAGCGGCTCGGGAGGTTTGCCGTCGGCGCGTTGGGTTTGAATGTCTTCGATGTGCCAGAGGCGCTGCCCGCCGCGGAACGCGGTGAGATTGTTCCCCAAGCGTGCGCCGGGAGGCGGTTCTTTGAACTCCTTGGCGTTTCCGCCGCCCAGCACGATGTAATCGACGAGAAAGGCTTTCAGCAGCATTTGCACGGTCGCTTCGACCGCCGCGCGCCAGGCCTTCTTGCCCAGCCGCTCCATGCCGTCGCGCCCCAACTCTTCGCCCAGCGTTTGCCCGGCA
>DASZPI010000903.1:0-3903 GCA_035550355.1 Pirellulales bacterium | reverse complement strand
GCGGTGTTTTACGACGGCCGGCGCAGTCTCGACCAGTGGTACAGTTGCCATTCGTGCCACTACAACGGCGGTGCGAACAGCGAGCCGATGGACACCAAGAACGACCGCTCGACGCTGACGTTCAAGACCGTGCCTTCGCTCGTCGGCGTGACCCACACCGGTCCATGGACCTGGCACGGCTGGCAGAGCGACTTGTACGACGCAGTGCGTGTTTCGATTACCGAGACCATGCTCGGTCCCGAACCGTCGGCGGGCGACGCGATCGCAACGGTCGCGTTTCTCGAGACGCTCGACGATCCGCCGAATCCATTTCGCGCCGCCGATGGCCGCCTTTCGCCGAGCGCCGAGCGTGGCAAGGCGGTGTTCGAAAGCGAGCGCGCCGCGTGCGCGAATTGCCATCGCGGGGCTCGCTTCACGGATGGAGCGATTCACGACGTGGGTCTCGGCTCGCCCAGCGACGCACTGAAAGGCTTCAACACGCCATCGTTGGCGGGCTTGTATCGCCGCACGCGCTACCTGCACGACGGCCGAGCCAAGAGCTTGGAAGCGCTGCTCACCGGGCCGCACAACCCGGCCAAGGTCTCGGGGACAGCGGACCTCGGCGACGCCGAGCGCCGCGACTTGATCGAGTATCTAAAGTCGCTGTAAGAATCGCGTGTAGCTCACTTTTTTTCGATCGCACTCCCAAAACCGGGACGTGCACGATCAGTCATCGATCAGTGCGACTTCATGCACCCCAACGGGCCACCTGGCCGCTGCGAAAGGCGCGGTTGCCGAGCTGGGCGGCAGCGGCGGCGGCGACTCCGGCCTCGGCTGGGCAACGCGGCTTTTCGCGGCTGCGCACGCACTCGAGCCAATTGCTCAGATGTAGCAGCTCGCCGTACGGTTGGTCGTAGAAATCGAGCCCGCGGCCGCCAGCGCCGATTACCAGCTCGCTGTACTCGAGCTTGCTGGTCGGCTCGGGATGCAGTTCGTACCGGCCACGATCGAGATACAGCGTTCCTTCACGCCCCATGATTTCGATCATCGCGCGGTTGCGCGCGCTGCAAAACGTGCCTTCGAAATACACCTGCACTTCGCGATCGGGATAGCGCATCAGCGTTTGAATCGTGTCGGGCGTCTCCCAAGTGCCGGCGGTTTGAAATTGATCGCCGATCGTGGTGGCCATCGCGGGAATGTTGAGGTCGAGGTACCAGTTGGCAATGTCGAGTTGGTGCACCATCAGATCGGTCAGAATGCCGCCGCCGAAATCCCAGAACCAGCGCCAATTGCGAAACCGGTACTCATTGAACGGCTGGTCCGGCGCGTTGCCCAAGAACCGTTTCCAATCGACCGTCTTCGGGTCGATGTTCAGCTTCGCGATCTTGTGACGCGCAGCGTTGCGATTCCAGGTGAGATGCACCTTGTGGATGTCGCCCAGGGTGCCGGCCTTGACGATCTCGAGCCCCTTGAGGAACTGCGGCATGCTGCGCTGCTGCGTGCCCACTTGCACGATGCGCTGGTGGTTGTTCTGGGCATCGATCACCGGCTGACCTTCCGACAGGTCGTGGGTCAATGGCTTTTCAACGTACACGTCTTTGCCGGCAGCGCAGGCGTCGATCGTCATCGGCACGTGCCAATGATCGGGCGCTCCGATCACCACGGCGTCGACGTCTTTGCGTTCGAGCAGCGCGCGATAATCTTTCGTCGTGGCCGCTTTGGGATCGGCCAACTCGTGTCCCGCGGCAAGGTTTTGGTCCCAGACGTCCGCGGTTGCCACAATCCTCACACCGGGTATCTGCTGCAAGGCCTTCATCAGAATGCGGCAGCGGCCGCCGGTGCCGATGCAGCCAATCGAGACAGTCTCGTTGGCCGCGAAGCCCCGCGCCGTGGCGGTGTAGCCGGCCGTCAACAGGCCCGCGGCGGTGAAGCCGAGAGTTTCAAGAAATTCGCGACGCGTGCGCTCGTGGTTCATGCCGTGGGACTCCCGAAGGTGGATCGACACGGCCATTGTGCGCCGCGCGGCGCGGCCGCTCAAGCGTCAGCCATTAAGCTCGCTGGCCTCTTCCCAATGTTCGAACAATGCCGCCAGGTCGGCCCGCTGCTGCTCGATGGTCGCTTGCAGCTCCTTGACACGACGGCCGTCGCGCAGCACTTCGGGGGTGATCAGGTCGGCGTTCAGCGCGGCCAGCCGCTGCTCGGCCGCGGCGATTTCGGCTTCGAGATCGGCGACCTTGCGATACGGAAAGCGCCGCTTGCGGCGTGCCGGCTCGGCGCGGGGCGCCGGCTTTGCGGGTTCGGCGGCGTCGGCCGCCTTGCGCCGGTCGCTGGTTGCGGGTTCGACGCCGCCTTGGCGCAACTGATACTGATACGTTTCGTAATTGCCGTCGATCACGCGGAAGCGGCCGTGCTCGACGATCAACAAGTGATCGGCCACGCGATTGAGGAAGTATCGATCGTGGCTGACGAACAACAGCGTACCTTCGAAGGCCAGCAGCGCTCGTTCGAGCGCATCGCACGCCCAGAGGTCGAGATGGTTTGTCGGCTCGTCGAGCACCAGAAAATTGGCCTCCACGGCCGACAGTCGTGCCAACGCGGTGCGGCTACGTTGGCCGCCGCTGAGGCTGCCGACGGTTTGAAACACCATGTCGCCGGTGATGCCGAATCGCGCGAGCAGCGATCGCCGCTCGGGCTCGTGCAGCTCGCGGTTCGGGGGGCGCACGGCATCGACCACCAGTTCCTCTTCGCCCAGGCCGGTGAGCAACTGATCGTAGTAGCCCACTTGCACGCCGGCTCCCAAATGAACCTTGCCGCGGTCGGCCTGTTGCTGGCCGACGATGGTCCGCAGCAAGGTGGTCTTGCCGGTGCCGTTGGCGCCCAAAATGCCCCAGCGCGTGCCGCGCTCGATGTCGAACGACAGGTCCTCGAACAGCGGCCGATCGAAACCTTTGGTCAGGTGCTCGACCCGGACCACGATGTCGCCCGAGCGGCTGCACGCGGCAAAGCCCATCGGCGGAGCGGCGATCTCGCGCGGCGGCCGAACGCGTTCGATCCGCGCTAGCTTCTTCTCGCGGTCCTTGGCCTGAATGCTTTTTTGCCCGGCCTTGTTGCGGCGGATGAAGTCCTCGGTCTTGGCGATGTACTCTTGCTGCCGCTCGAACGTACGCGCCTGCACCATCACGCGCTCGGCCTTCTGCCGCCAGTACGCGCTGAAGTTGCCCGTAAACTCGTCGATCTCGCCCGCGTACAGTTCGGCCACATGATTGACGACCCGATCGAGAAAGAATCGGTCGTGGCTGACAACGATCATCGCGGCTCGGCTGTCGGCCAGGAACGATTCGAGCCACTCGGTCGCTTCGACGTCGAGATGGTTCGACGGCTCGTCCAACAGCAGCACGTCGGGATCGGTGAGCAGCAGCTTGGCCAATTGCACGCGGTTCTGCTGGCCACCGCTGAGCGTCTCGACCGGCCGCGAGTACGAGGCCCGTTCGATGCCGAGACCGTCGAGCACGCGCTCGACGCGATGATCGAGGTTATAAGCGTCGCGATGTTGCAGCTCGTGTTGCAAGCGGTCGAAGCGAGCCGCCAGACGCGCGTGTTCTTGCGGCTCGTTGGCCGCAGCCATGTCGTGGGCCACGCGCTCGGCCTCGTTCACCAGCGACGTGAGCTCGTCGAGAGCGCTGTGGGCTTCGTCCCAAACCGTTCGGCCGGGCTCGAAGACGGCGTGCTGCTCGAGATAGCCAATCCGCGCCTGCCGATGCACGTCGATCGTGCCGGCGTCGGGCTCGAGGCGACCGGCGAGAATGTTGAGCAGCGTCGATTTTCCCGCGCCGTTGGGGCCCACGAGCGCCCACTTCTCGGCAGGGCGCAGCTCGAAGCAAATGCCATCGAGCACCGGCTCGGGACCAAAACGCTTCGTGATGT
>DASZPI010000902.1:0-7261 GCA_035550355.1 Pirellulales bacterium | reverse complement strand
ATGGCTTCTGGCCCGCGGCCAGCGACGGCGACGACATTGTGCTGTTCACCGACGAGCAGCGCAGCGAAGAATTGGCGCGGTTTCACACGCTGCGGCAACAGTGGCAGCGCCGCGGGCAAAATGTGTTCTATGCCCTGGCCGACTTCGTTGCGCCACGCGATTCGGGCCGGGGCGATTACCTGGGCGGCTTTGCCGTGACGGCTGGCATTGGCATCGACGAGATCGTGCGCCACTACGAGGCCGATCACGACGATTACAACGCGATCATGGTCAAGGCGCTGGCCGACCGATTGGCCGAGGCATTTGCCGAGATGCTCCACCAACAGGCCCGCCGCGACTGGGGCTTCGGCCACGAAGAAAGCTTCACCAACGACGAGCTGATCGACGAGCGCTACCGCGGCATCCGTCCTGCGCACGGCTACCCGGCCTGCCCCGACCACACCGAAAAGCGCACGCTGTTCGATCTGCTCGCGGCCGAAAAGAACGCGGGCGTGACGCTGACCGAGACGTTCGCCATGCTGCCGGCCGCCAGCGTGTCGGGGCTGTACTTTGGCCATCCCGAGGCGCGGTACTTTGCCGTCGACCGCATCACGCGCGAACAAGTCGAGAGCTACGCGACGCGCAAGCGGATGCCGAT
Organism: Pirellulales bacterium; assembly: GCA_035550355.1. Taxonomy (GTDB): domain Bacteria; phylum Planctomycetota; class Planctomycetia; order Pirellulales; family PNKZ01; genus DATAXP01. Next base: position 6,624 of record DASZPI010000902.1, on the reverse strand, counting down.
CGCCGAAGTCGAGCGCTGGCTGTCGCCGAACCTGGGATACGATCCGGGCTGAGAAAAGCGGAAAGCCGAAAGCGGAAAGCGGAGTAGAATACTTCGCGCGTACCCCGCCACTTCGCTTTCCACTTTCCGCCTTTCCTCCGATGCCCGAGCTGCCTGAAGTCGAAACCATGCGCCGAGGCATTGCGCCGGTGGTCGGCGGCGCGGTCGTCGGCATCGAGCGGCCGCGCTGCACGCGGCGGCCCATCGCAATCAACCCTGCGTTCCCAACGCTTCGGCGACGAATGCTCGGTCGCACGATCACGGCGACGCGGCGCATCGGCAAGCGCGTGATCCTCGATTTTGACGACGGCGATTCACTGGTAATCGAACCGCGCATGACCGGACTGGTGACGCTGGCCGAGCCGCCGACGCGCGACCATGTTCGGCTGCTGCTTCACATCCACGGTGACAGCCCCCATGAGTTGCGGTTCTGGGATCGTCGCGGCTTGGGAACCGTGCGCCTGGTGCGGGCCGACGAGTTCGACCAACGCTACGGGCTGGCGAAAATCGGGCCCGATGCGCTGGCAATCTCCGCAGCCGACTTGCGCGGTCGAATGGCGACCAGCAGGCGCGAAATCAAAGTGGCCCTGCTCGACCAGCGCGCGGTGGCAGGCATCGGCAATCTATACGCCTCGGAAATCTTGCACCTGGCACGGGTCCATCCGCAAACCTCCTGCGGCGAGCTCAGCAACGCTCAATGGAAAGCGATTCATGCCGCGACACGCAAGGTGCTCGCGGCCGCGATTCGCTACGAGGGTTCAACTTTGGGCGACGGCACGTATCGCAACGCCCTCAACCAGAGCGGCGGCTATCAGAACCACCACCGCGTTTACGGCCGAGCCAGCAAGCCTTGTCCGCGCTGCTCAACGCCCGTCGAGCGGATCGTGCAGGCTCAGCGATCGACGTTCTTCTGCCCGCGCTGTCAGTCTCCGGCTTGAGGGAACTCCGCGGGCGCGTTCGGCATTTCGTTTGCGTAATTCGCTCGAGGGAGGTGTCGCCGCCATGAAGTTCGAGGTGTGGGCTCCGAAGGCCGAGAAGGTGGTGCTGCAAGTCGCGGGACAGGACCACGCGCTGCACCGCGGCAACTACGGTTGGTGGGACTGCGACTTGCCAGCAGTGGGGGGAGGAGTCGATTACGCTTACCAGCTCGATGGCGAAGGACCGTTGCCCGACCCCCGCGCTCCCTGGCAGCCTTACGGCGTCGATGGTCCTTCGCGGACGGTCGATCACGGCGCGTTTGCCTGGACCGACACACTCTGGCAGGCAAAACCGCTGTCGGCTGCACTGATTTACGAGCTGCACATCGGCACCTTCACTCCTGAAGGCACGTTTGACGCGGCGATCGGCAAGCTCGATCACCTCGTCGAACTCGGCGTGACACACGTCGAGGTGATGCCGGTGGCCGAATTCCGTGGCCAGCGTGGCTGGGGATACGACGGTGTCGATCTGTACGCGCCGCACCATGCGTATGGCGGGCCCGATGGGCTCAAGCGATTTGTCAACGCCTGTCACGAGCGCGGTCTCGCCGCGATTCTCGACGTCGTCTACAACCACCTCGGCCCTTCGGGAAATTATCTGTCGAAGTTCGGTCCGTATTTTACCGACCGGCATCACACGCCCTGGGGCAGCTCGTTGAACTTCGAGGGCCCGCACAGCGACGAAGTGCGCCGATTCTTCGTCGACAACGCGCTGATGTGGCTGCGCGATTATCACTTCGACGGCCTGCGGCTCGATGCGGTGCACGCGATCGTCGATACCTCGGCCGTGCACATCATCGAACAAATTGCCACCGAGGTAGACGAGTTGAAGGCGCACCTGGGTCGCCACCTGGTGCTGATTGCCGAAAGCGATCTCAACGATCCGCGCGTCGTCCGTCCCTGGGAGCTCGGCGGCTTCGGTGTCGATGCGCAATGGAGCGATGACATTCATCACGCGCTCCACACGGTGCTCACCGGCGAGCATGACGGATACTATTCCGATTTCGGGCGGATCGCCGATCTTGCCGCAGCGATGAAGCGGCCCTACGTCTACGCGGGACGGCACTCGCAGTTCCGGCAACGCACGCATGGCCGACCAGCCATCGGCCTGCAAGGGAGCAAGTTCGTCGCGTATTTGCAGAATCACGATCAACTGGGCAACCGGGCCCTGGGCGATCGCATCGGTCATTTGTCGAGCGCCGGGCTGCAGAAGATCGGGGCGGCGCTGATTCACCTGTCACCGTTCATTCCCATGCTCTTTCAAGGCGAGGAATGGGGCGCTACGGCGCCATTCCAATATTTCATCGACTTTCATGACGACCCGGAACTCGCCAAGGCGGTAAGCAACGGTCGCCGCAAAGAGTTTGCGGCCTTCGGCTGGAAGCCCGAAGATGTTCCCGATCCGCAGTCGATCGACACTTTTCGGCGATCAAAGCTCGATTGGGATGAATTGCAGCGGACCGCGCATCGTGAAATGCTCGAGTGGCATAAGGCGCTCGTCCGCTTGCGACGGCAGGTCAACGGGTTGACCGACGGTCGGCTCGACGCCATCGGCACCGACTTCGACGAGCAGGCTCGCTGGTTGTGCGTGCATCGCGGGCCGATCACGATCGCTTGTAATTTCGCCAACCAACCACGCGAAGTCCCGCTGGCAGCCAACGCCGTGCGAGACCTGCTGCTGGCGTCGAGCAACGGGGTGGGCGTCGACGGCAACCACGCGATCTTGCCGGGTGAGAGCATGGCGGTGTTCGGGCCGCGGTTCTGACCGTCGACTGCGTTAGATTTGGTGCAATTCTCGGCACCCACTCGACGCGCCCTGCTCGGCGGGATATTTAGTATCCAGGCAACCACCCTGGGTAAAAACACCTATGCGACATCTTCGGCTACGATTGTCTGCCAATGCCTGGTTTGTGCTCATCGCCACCTTGTCGGCGGTCGAGCCGAGCAACCAGACGAGTAACCTCCCCCATGCGGATGCGAAATTCTCAGGCATTGCCGAACGGACGCTCGCCGGATCTAAGCCCGATTTTCCGCCGCCGACGGTCGCACCGGCCGGCGCTCCCAATGTCTTGCTGATCCTGGTCGATGACGCAGGGTTCGGAAACCCGTCGGCATTCGGCGGACCGGTACAAACGCCGACGCTCGATCGGCTGGCGAGCCAAGGGCTGCGCTACAACCGCTTTCATGTGACGGCGCTTTGCTCGCCAACGCGTGCCGCGTTGCTCTCGGGGCGCAACCATCACGCCATCGGCTTCGGCTCGATCGCCGAGATGGCCGGCGGCTGGCCAGGCTACAATGCCACCTGGCCTAAAAGCGCCGCCTCGGTCGCGCGGATTCTGCAAGGCAACGGCTACACGACCGCGGCATTCGGCAAGTGGCACCTTACGCCCGACAACCAGCAAGGCCCGGCAGGGCCGTTCGATCGCTGGCCGTGTGGCTTGGGATTCGATTACTTTTGGGGCTTTCTCGGCGGCGCGGTGGGCCAATACGATCCGCTGCTGGCCGAGAACAATACGATCGTCGGAGTGCCGCCGGAGCACGACTACTACTTTCCAACTGACATGGCCAACCGCGCCATCCGTTGGATTCGCGATCAGAAGGAGCAAGCGCCCGATCGGCCGTTCTTCATGTACTACGCGCCCGGAGCAAGCCATTCGCCGCATCACGTGCCGCATGCTTGGGCCGACAAATACCGCGGCAGGTTCGATCAGGGTTGGGACCACCTGCGCGAACAGACCTTTGCGCAGCAAAAGCGGCTCGGAGTGATTCCTGAGGGCGCGCAACTCACGCCGCGCGATCCAGCCTTTCCGGCGTGGGATGCAGTGGCTGCGAACCTGCGCCCGTTGTACACCCGCCAGATGGAGGTCTTCGCCGGGTTCCAGGAGAACTGCGACTACGAAATTGGGCGTGTGGTGCAAGCCATCGACGACCTGGGGATCGGCGACAACACGCTCATCCTCTACATCTGGGGCGATAACGGCTCGAGCATGGAAGGCACCGAGACCGGCACATTCAACGAAATGACCACAATCACTGGCGTGCCTGTGCCGGCCGACGAGCAACTGAAGCTGATCGATCAATACGGCGGCATCGAAGCCTGGGGCGGTCCTCGGACGCAGCCGCATTTCGCGTGTGCCTGGGCGTGGGCCGGCAACACGCCGTTCCAGTGGGGCAAGCAGGTTGCCTCGCACTTGGGTGGGACGCGGAACCCGATGGTCGTCTCGTGGCCGCGACGCATCAAAGACACCGGCAGCGTGCGGTCGCAGTTCTCGCACGTGATCGATGTGGCGCCAACGATCCTCGAAGCGGCCGGCATTGCTGCTCCTCAGCGCGTCGATGGGATCGAGCAAATGCCGATTCACGGAACGAGCTTCGTGTACTCGTTCGACGACCCCAAGGCCAAGGAGCGGCACACCCAGCAGTACTTCGAAATCTTTGGCAACCGCGCGATGTACAAAGACGGCTGGATTGCCTGCGCGCGCTTGGCGCGCAGTCCGTGGGAAGTCGATCCGGCGGCGCTGGCAAAGTTTAGTCCTGACAGCGGCTGGAATCCCGACAGTGACCGCTGGGAGTTGTACGACCTCGATGCAGATTTTTCCGAGGCCAACAACGTGGCAAGCTCAAACCCGGAAAAACTCGCCGAGTTAAAGCAACTGTTTTGGCAAGAAGCCGAGCGATATCACGTCACACCGCTGCTCGGCGGGATCGCCAGTTTCTATGGTTTCGCGGGCCCGGGATCGAAACGCACGAAGTACGTCTACGATTCGGGCGCGCAGAACATTGGCCCTGGCATGATCCCGCAGGTGTACAACCGCTCGTTCACCATCGACGCGGACCTCGACACCTCGGCCGAAGGAGTTGAAGGGGTGATCGTGGCGAACTCCGACGAGCTCGGGGGTTTTGCGCTGTACATGCAGAATGGCCGACTGCACTACACCTACAGCTTTTTAGGATTGAAGATCGACACGCTCACCTCCACTCAGCCGCTGCCGACTGGCAAAGTTGCGGTGCGATACGAGTTCACTGCCGATCGGCCGGGGCAACTTTCGACCGGAGGCCGCGGCCGACTGTTCATCGACGGCAAGGCGGTGGGCGAAAACCGGATCGAGCGGACGTGCCCGAGCCGCTTTTCGAGCTACGCGGGACTCGATATCGGTCGCGACAACGGAGAAGTCGTCTCGCATTCGTATGCCGACAAAGCGCCGTTCGCCTTCACGGGCACGATCGAGCGTGTGGTGTTCGAGATTCGCATGGAATAGCATAGTTACCACTTACGATCGCACACCGCTCACGCCGCTTCAAAGGGCCCGATCATGCCGTCACGCCGCCGCATCACGCGTCGCAGCTTCGTTCGCAGTTCCGCCGTGGCCGGGGCAGCGGTGGCGCTACCCTACTATGTGCCGCGACGTGCCTTCGGTGCCAATGATCGACCCACGGTTGGGCTGATCGGCGTGCGCAACCAAGGGACCGCGAACCTGAAATTGTTTGCCGACTATGCCGCCGCGCTGTGCGATGTGGATCAAAAAGTGCTCGGCGCCGCCATGAAGACGGCAGGCAAGCTGGGGGCGAATGTCACGCCGTATCACGACTACCGCAAGCTGCTCGAGAACCGCGACCTCGACGTAGTGGTGATCACGACGCCCGATCACTGGCACGCGCTGCAAACGATCCACGCTTGCCAGGCCGGCAAGCATGTGTACTGCGAGAAGCCGCTCAGCCTGACGATTGCCGAAGGCCGCGCCATGGTCGATGCGGCACGCAAGTACAACCGCGTCGTGCAGACCGGCTCGCAGCAACGCTCGTACGACAACTTTCGCTTCGCCTGCGAGCAAGTGCGCTCGGGCGCCATCGGCACCATTAAGGAAGTGCACGTTGGCATTCCGAAGGTCAACTTCAATGCCAAGGCCAAGCCCGACTCGAAGCCGCCGGCCGAGCTCGACTACGAATTTTGGCTCGGTCCCGCGCCCGATCGCCCCTACAACGAAAACCGCGTGCACTACCTGTTCCGTTTCTTCTGGGACTACTCGGGCGGACAGATGACCAACTTCGGCGCGCATCACATCGACATCGCCCAGTGGGGACTGGGCATGGACGATAGCGGGCCCACCGAGATCGAAGGCACGGCCGAGTACCAGCCCGACCATCTGTACGAAGTGCCGATGCGCTCGCGGGTCGCGCTGAAGTACGCAAGCGGCGCGGTGATGACCGTCGGCCAGGATCAAAGCGACATCAAAGGCGGCACGCGCTTTATCGGCAGCGACGGTGAAATCTTCGTTACCCGCGGTCAGTTGAGCGGCACCCCGGACGCCGTGAAGCAGTATCAGCTCAACAAGAAGGATGATGGCCGCGCGACGCATCGCGACAACTTCCTGGCCTGCATTCGTTCGGGCGATCGGCCCACGTGCGATGCCGAGATCGGCCATCGCAGCGCGACCGCTTGCCACCTGGCAAACATTGCCCTACGCACGGGGCAAAAAATTCAATGGGATCCAAAGGCAGAGAAGATGCTCGGCCCCAGCGAGGCCGCCGCGATGGTCTCGCGTCCCTATCGGTCGCCGTGGACGCTATGAGAATCGTTTGCCTTTTTGCATTTCTTGCATTCCTTGCG
>DASZPI010000901.1:0-2266 GCA_035550355.1 Pirellulales bacterium | reverse complement strand
CCACAGAAAATCGTTGGCGTCGGCCTTGACCGGACGAGCGAGGAGCTTGTCGACGTAACCATTCGCCTTAGCGTTGGTCGGCGCGATATCCTGGTAGTGCAGCGTACCGCCGCTGGTCGCAATGCCGAAGAACGCGATTGCGATCGGCATGATCTTCGGCTGCTCCGTATAATTGCCGTTGTTGTAGCCCGGATCGTGGCGGATCGTTTCCAGCATCATCCGCCGCAGCATCCAGTTCCGACTCGACATGGCTGTCGGCTGTGCGGCCATCGGCACGATTGCATCCATGTAATCGGGATACTTCTCGGCCCACATCCACGCCTGCATTCCACCCATCGAGTTGCCGATAATGAGCCGCAGGTGCTTGATCTTGAGCCCTTCGGTCAGCAACCGATGCTGCCCTTCGACCATGTCGTCGTAATCATATTTCGGAAACTTAGCTTTCAGCCCATCCGAGGGCTTGCTGCTCTGCCCGTGCCCGATCGCGTCGGTGAGAATGATGTAATACTTCGTTGCGTCGAGCGGCTGGCCGGCACCGAACAGTTTGCCGGCAAATCCGGGCGTCAGCATACGTGCCGCCGAACCACCGCTGCCATGCAGCACGAGGACGGGCATGCCCGACGGATTGCCGACGGTCGTGTAATGCAGTCGCACTTCAGGCAGCACTTCACCCGTATGAAATTTGAAGTTATGCGCGATCCATTCGCCCTGTTTGGGCGCCGGATAATCCGCAGCAAATGCAAGCGTGGGCAGAAGCACGAAAGCAAGCGTGGATGCTTTGAAGATTTGCATGGCGTTTCCCCGAGTGACATGATCCCGTAAGGAATCGATAGACCGTTTGCCTTTGCGCAAGGGCCGTGACGCTACCTCATGCCAATCTTGGGTACGAGGGGGTTTGCACGCATAGCAAGTGCGCGATTCGACGTAGAGGATAAAGCGCCGCTACGTTTGTTTGCGTCATTTATTCAAATCACAGCTGTTCAGACGATCGACAGGAGGAACGCGATGAAATGGTTTCTCGGGTGTACATTTGCCGTTGTTTTGGCGCTCACCGGGACGAGCGCCGCACAGGACGTGAAGATCGTCAAGACCGACACGATGATCGACGGACTGGACCCGGGTATCAGGCTTTTCGTGCGTGAAAAGATGCAGGACGGCAATACGCGATTTGCCGACGACAACATCATTCTCTTCCTGCACGGTGCGACGGCCCCCTCCACTTGCGATTTCGATCTTTCGTACAACGATTACTCGTGGGCCGACTGGCTGGTGAAACGTGGCTACGTTGTATTTATGGGCGATTATCGCAACTACGGCTATTCAAGTCGCGAGACGGCAATGGACGAGCCGCCCGCGCAGAACCAGCCCGTGACGCGCTCCTACCTGGCGCTGCGCGATATCGAGGCGATGGTGAATTACATCAAGAAAAAGCACGGGGTGAAACAGGTCACGCTGATCGGCTGGTCATGGGGTGCGATGATGGCGGGCTATTACGCGTCGCTCCACACCGAGAACGTGCACAAGCTGGTGATGTATGCGCCGCTTTATCACTATGCGAAGCACACCAATCTCGGCGCCGGCAGTGCCTTGCAGAACAAACGAAAGCCCGGTGAATTCAATTTCGCGCTCGGCGCCTATCGCTATGCGTCAGAGGCGGCAAACACCAAACGCTGGAACGGTGAGATTCCGGTTGCGGACAAAAGCCAGTATCGCGACCCGCAGGTGCCGGTCGAGTTCTGGAAGGAATGCATGGCAACCGATCCGACCAGCAACACACGCAAGCCGCCAAGCCTGCGCGCGCCGAATGGAGTTCTTGAAGATTCGTTTTATCAGGCGATCGGAGAGAGGATGTGGCATGCATCGAACATCTATTCGCCGACTCTTGTCATCGCCGGCCAGTTCGACACGTGGTCGTTTCCGGAAGACCGCGAGGGCCTGATGCACGACCTCGTGCACGCGCCGGTCAAGCAAAGCGTGCTCATCCCGGATGCAACGCACTTCGTACTGTTCGAGAAAAACAGGATGATGTTCTTCAATGAAGTGCTGAAGTTTTTAAAGCGTTAGATACCGCTGATCCGTGGCGGCAAGACCGATCAGGCGACTGCGGCCGAGAGGAATTCAATCCGGTCGGCCGCAAAAAAGCGCATAATTCTTCCGCGTCGCCAGGTTGCTTTGCGGCAGGTACGAAAGGTCAGGCGCGTTGCCTGCCCTCTTCCGCCGCAGCGGCGTCGCGGAACGACCGAAGTTCCGAGCCAAAAGTTTGCGC
>DASZPI010000900.1:0-10170 GCA_035550355.1 Pirellulales bacterium | reverse complement strand
CGGCGGGCCACGCAACTACGGCAACGCGTTCCTGCCGGCCGTGTACCAGGGCACCGCGATCGGCCGCCCCGGCATTCCGGTCAAAGAGGCCCAGATCCGCTACATCGCCAACGACCGCCGCACCGCCGACGACCAGCAAAGCCAGTTCGACCTGGTGCAATCGCTGAATCGCGAGCAGATCGCGCGGCACGGCAGCGACTCGGAATTGGAGGCGGTCATCCAGTCGTACGAGCTTGGATTCCGCATGCAGCACCATGCGCCCGAAGTGCTCGACCTGGCGGGCGAAAGCGCCGAGACGCTCGAGATGTACGGCATCGGTCAGAAGGAAACCGACAACTACGGCCGGCAGTGCCTGATGGCCCGCCGACTGGCCGAGGCGGGCGTGCGCTACATTCAGGTGAATTACAGCGACAACTCGAACAACCCGGCCTGGGACCAGCACTCGAACATGCCCAAGCACGGCGAGCACGCACGGGCGGTCGATCGGCCGATCGCGGCCTTGTTGACCGACCTCAAGCGGCGCGGCCTGCTGGAAGACACGCTGGTGTGGTGGGGCGGCGAGTTCGGCCGCAATCCGTTCGCCGAGAAGAACGGCACCGGCCGCGACCACGACCCCAACGGGTTCACCGTGTGGCTGGCCGGCGGCGGCGTGAAGCCGGGCTTCTCGTACGGTGCGACCGACGAGTTCGGCCACCGCTCGGTCGAGAACAAGGTGCACATGCACGACCTGCACGCCACGGTGCTGCACCTGCTGGGCATCGAGCACACGAAGCTGACGTTCACGCACGCGGGACGGCCGTTCCGCCTGACCGACGTGGCGGGAAACGTGGTGCGCGAGATCTTGGCGTGAGCACGATTAGCCGCGACGCGCAGCGAGCGCTCGCGGCGCGTCGCGGCTAAACCATCGTGCAATCAGCGATCGCTCACGTCGTCGCTGGGGGGCTGGACCCACACCAAGCGCGTGTCGGCCTCGAATTTCTCGCGCCAGGCATCGACGATCTTGCCCTGATCATATCGCGACGCCTGGGCCACCTGCTGCGGCGTCCCCCCCTTGTCGGCCAGGAACGTGTCGCGAAGCACCGATTCCGAAGGTTCGAGACTGGTGACCCGCACGACGTACGCGGCGGTCTCGGGATTGTTCATGGCCACGCCGACGTCGCCAACGCGCAGATCGAACACTTTTTGCATGAATTCGGGCCCCGGGTCGACCACGCCTTCGACCGAGCTGATCTCCGGCTCCATCATGCCGTTGAAGTCGCCGGCGCTGCCCGTGGTGAGCCACGAGAACGGCCCGGCGTCGACTGCCTTGTAACCTTCGAGCGATTCCTTCAGAGGCTTGGCAGCACTGCGCGCCTTGGCAGCGAGTTCGTCGGCCTTGCGCAACATCAGGTCGCGGGCACGCACCATTTTCCAAGTCCGCAGCACTTCGCTGCGCACCTCGGCAAGCTCCGGGACGTGGGCTTCGATGTCGGCCGTCTTCCAGAACAGGTAACGGTTGCCCGCCGAGTCTTGCGACGTGGCGGGGGTGTATGCCTTCAGGCTGCCGTAGGCGAACACGGTGAATCGTTCGGAGCCGACGGTCGATTCGCCGAGGCCCGCTTCTTGGCCCACTTCGTAAGCGCTCGAGAGCGGAATTTTGCCGCTGGTGAGCCCGTTGGCCTTGGCCAGGGTGGCGAAATCGGGGGCTGGCGGAGGTGTTTGCTGTTGAAATTCGGCATTCGCGCGTTGCTCGGAATAGCGTGTGAGCTGCGGGCGAACCTTCTCGATCGCTGCTTCCATCTTTGCCACCGCGCGGGCCGCGGCCAAGTCCTTGCGGATGCGATCGCGCACCTTCCAGAGCGGCGCGTACTTCGGTGTCTTACCGGACTTGATATCGTCCGGCAATTCGTAGCGATCCAACAGCGGCGGAGGACTGGCCTTGGGTGTCGCGTCCGGCGGAGCATTGTCGGGCGCTTTCAGGTCGGGCGTTCCGGCGGCTGGCGTCTCCGACTTCTTATCGGCTTTGTCGTCGGCGGTTTGCTTGTCGTCCTTTTTGTCGCCGCCTGCGGTGGTCTCGCTGACCGGTTTGTCGTCGGCCGGCTGCTTTTCGTCCGACTTTTTCTCACTCTGCTGTGCATTCTCGGCAGGCTTGTCGCCACTGGCAGCCTGCTGCTCCGCGGGCTTCGCAGTGTCGGTTGCAGGGACTTCGTCGGCGAAACCGCCATCGCTCGACCCCCCTTCCGATTTATCGCGATCGCCGCTGGTCTGCTTCCCGCCAGCCTGCTCTTCCTTCCCCTGCGGTTCGTCGCTCTTGGGTGGGGTAGGTTTGTCGTCGCCCTTGGTTTCTGCCGATTTCGGGGCAGCGCCCTGTTCGGCGTCTTTCTTGTCGCCTGGCTTCTTGTCCCCGGCATCCTTTGGTTTGTCGGCCTGCTTCTCGTCGGGCCGCTGGTTCTCGGTGGGATTCGTGGGTTGCTCGTCGGTGTCGGTGTCGTCTTCCTCGCTTTCGGCGGCGAGCGACGAGTACCGATACTTCGCGTCCTTGTTCTTCTCGTATTCTTCGACGATGTCTTTCTCTTCGACCGACGCTTCGTCGTAGAACTTGTCGTAATCGGCCCGCAAGTAATCGAACGCTGCCTTTTGGGGCACGCGGAAGCCCGGCTTCGGCGAGCCCGGCTGCGGAAGCTGCTGCTTGTGAGCGTCGAAGAACGCGAGCAACTCGCGCTCGCTTGGCTCGGGAACCTGCGACAACAGATCGGCCGCAGATAGGCCGACCAACTCGACCGTCGCCCGCCGCTTGAGGCGTGCGTAGTACTCCCAGCGCTCGGCGGGAGTTGATTGCATGCCCATCAGGAAGAACTGCCGGTATTTCGCCGCCGCGAGCTCGGTGCGCAGCGCATCGTACAGGTATCCGCGCGTAATGCGGTGTCGTCCGCCGGAGTTGATTTGATTGAGAATGGTCTTCATCTGCTCGCCAGTCACGCGGTCGCCGGTTTGCAGCCGCAGGTATTCCGTAATGGCATCGTCGGTAATGACGATCCCTTCTCGATCGGCAAGCTTGGCCTGCAGGTTGGTTTCGACGACGCCGCGCTCGTTCGACGGGCCGATCGACTGCGACAACTCGAAGGCCAGCTCGTTGCCGATGCGTCCTTCGATGCCTTGCAGCATTTGCGGGCTGAGCAGGTTTTTCAGGTCGCCGCCGAACTGCTTCTGCATGCTGTCGACCCATTCTTGCAGCCGAGCCTGGATCATGGCTTGGTACAAGAATTGTTTGACGATGTTGCGCTGCCCAACGAGCATTTGGACGGTCGAACTGCGATATTCGCCGTAACGGCTGGTCGCCAGCAGCGGGTCCTGGCCCGCCCCTCGATCGGCAAGAAAATTGGGGACCGCGCTGAGCGTGAACGAAATCATGATCAGCACGCCCAGGACGGCCATCCAGGTGCGTTGGTTCTTACGAAATACATGGAACATGCGTAGAGTCCATCCTGGGGCAAAATTGGCCGTTCGACGCGGGTGAATCGATCCTCAGCGGGGCGGGCCGCAGATCGCTTCTTCCCAACCCCTCAAGTCGGACAAGCCTTGACAGCCGGGGGCGACAGATATTAATGAGTGCAAGTCCGAGCCGGGGCCGGACGGCCGAAATTGTAAGGCCCGTCGACGTAAATGCAATCCCAACACCGATTCCCGCACACTTGCCGTCAGCCGCTGCGCACCCGATCAAGCCCGCAGCGTACCCCTGGATCGTGAACATCTACCTATGGCAAAAAAGTCGGCAAACCCGGGCGGCAAGGCATTGGTGATCGTCGAGTCGCCGGCCAAAGCACGCACCATCAGCAAATTTCTCGGCAAGAATTTCGCCGTCGAAGCGAGCATCGGTCATGTTCGCGACCTGCCCCAGGGCGCGAAGCAAATCCCCGCCCAGTTCAAGAACGAAGAATGGGCGCACCTCGGCGTGAACGTCAACGACCAGTTCAGCCCGGTGTACATCGTTCCGCCCGGCAAAACCGAGCAAGTGCGCAAGCTGAAGGAACTGGTGAAGGACGCCAAAGAACTTTATCTCGCGACCGACGAAGACCGCGAAGGCGAAGCCATCAGTTGGCATCTGCGCGAGTTGCTCAAGCCCAAAATTCCCGTCCGCCGGCTCGTGTTTCACGAAATTACTTCCGAGGCGATCCACGACGCCCTCGAGCATCCGCGCGATATCGACGACGCCCTGGTTCGCGCCCAGGAAACGCGCCGCATCGTCGATCGGCTGTACGGCTACGAAGTGTCGCCGCTGCTGTGGCGCAAGGTGCGTCCGAAGCTGTCGGCCGGGCGCGTGCAGAGTGTGGCCGTGCGGCTGATCGTTGAGCGTGAGCGCGAACGGATGGCCTTCGTCTCGGCGACGTACTGGGACCTGGTCGGCACGTTTGCCACCGGCAAGCAGGAAACGTTCGACGCGACAATGAGCTCGTACCAGGGGCGTCGCGTCCCGGCGACGCGCGATTTCGAACCCACGACCGGCAAGGTCAAGGACCCGAACCTGCTGCTGTTGGATGAGGCTGCGGCTCGGCGATTGACCGAAGAGCTGCAAAAGGCCGAGTTCCGCGTCGCCACGCTCGAAGACAAGCCATACACCTCGCGGCCGTATCCACCGTTCACCACCAGCACGCTGCAGCAAGAGGCCAATCGCAAGCTCGGGTTCACCGCCCGCCGCACGATGCAAGTGGCCCAAAGCTTGTACGAGAACGGTCACATCACCTACATGCGTACCGATTCGACCAACCTGGCAAGCGTGGCGGTCGACGCCGCACGCGACCTGGTGGCCACCGAGTACGGCAAAGAATTCTTGCCCACCGAGGCGCGCATCTACCGCACCAAGGTCAAAAACGCGCAGGAGGCGCACGAAGCCATCCGCCCCGCCGGCCATCCGTTCGAGCTGCCCGAAAAACTGCGCGGCCAGCTGCAGCCCGACGAGTTCCGTTTGTTCGAACTTATTTGGAAGCGGACGATCGCCAGTCAGATGGCCGACGCGCGCGGCCGGCGAATCTCGATTGGTGTCGAAGGGGGCGGGGCGCAGTTCCAAGTCGGCGGCAAAACGATTGATTTTCCCGGCTACCTGCGCGCCTATGTCGAAGGCTCCGACGATCCGCAGGCTGAACTTGCCGATCGCGAGACGGTCCTGCCGCAGGTTGCCGTCGGCGACAAACTGAGCTGTCGCGAACTGGAAGCCGATTCGCACACCACGCAGCCGCCGTCGCGCTACAACGATGCCACGCTCACCAAAACGCTCGAGGAAATGGGCATCGGCCGCCCGAGCACGTACGCGTCGATCATCGACACCATTCAGGCCCGCGAATACGTCGTGAAGCGTGGCAATGCCCTGGTCCCCACCTGGACCGCGTTCGCCGTGAGCCAGTTGCTAGAAGCGCATCTGCCGAACCTGGTCGACTATCGCTTTACGGCGCAGATGGAGGACGACCTCGACGCCATCAGCCGCGGCGAGACCGAGCATGTCGATTACCTGCGGCAGTTCTACTTCGGCAACGGCAGCAGTGGGCTGAAGAATCAGTTAGCAAGCAAGGTCGAAGAGATCGACGCGGCCGAGGTCAACCGCATTCCATTGCGCAAGGATAATGCCGACGAGCCGATCGTCGTGCGCGTGGGCCGCTTCGGCCCGTTCGTGCAGCAGGGCGAGCAACGCGCTAGCATTCCCGAAGACCTGCCCCCCGACGAGCTTACTCCCGAACGCGCCCGGCAACTGCTCGAGCAATCGGCCCAAGGCGAAGAGCCCCTGGGCATCTGCCCGACGACGAACAAGCCGGTGTACCTGAAGATCGGCCGCTTTGGTCCCTACGTGCAGCGCGGAAGCGCCGACGACGATGAAAAGCCGCAGAACGCGTCGCTGCTCAAAGGCATGAAGCCCGAGGAGGTGGACCTGCCCATGGCGCTGCGTCTGCTCTCGTTGCCGCGCGACCTCGGCGCGCATCCGACCAGCGGCGAGCCAATCGTTGCCCAGAACGGACGCTTTGGCCCCTACATTAAATCCGGCGCCGAGACGCGCAGCCTGCCGGCCGACTTGTCACCGTTGGACGTGACCTTCGAGCAGGCCGTGGCGCTGCTGGCCGAGCCGAAAAAACAGCGGCGCGGGTTCGGCGCTCCGCGCGAACCCCTGCGAACACTGGGCGATTCTCCCGTCACCAAGGAGCCGATCAAGCTGCACGAAGGGCGTTACGGTTTGTACGTGACCGACGGCGCCACGAATGCCTCGCTACCCAAGGGGACCGATCCCGAGAAGCTGTCGCTCGCCGAAGCGGCGAACCTGCTCGCCGAGCGTGCCGCCAAAGGACCGCCGGTGAAGAAGCGCGGCCGCGGCGCGGCGAAGAAAGCGACGCCGAAAAAGGCCACGAAGAAAAAATGACGAACGACAAATGACTTAGGAATGCCCAATGACGAATGTCGAGTGGACCCGTTCATTCGTCATTCGTGCTTCGTCATTCTTCAGACATTAGGCTTCGACATTCGGCCTTCCCTTGCTCCCCTCCATCGGTCTACCTAAGATCACCTCAGGAGACCCCTCGCATGCCCGATTCCCTGCCTGATACTGCGCCGCTGGTTGGTAGCCTTTCCGGTGAACTCGACGACGAAGCCCCCCGCTGCGCTTCGCCGGGCTCGAGTGCGGTCGATCAAGAACGCATCAAGCGCGCGGTCCGCGAAATTCTGGCCGCCGTGGGCGAAAACCCTGATCGCGAAGGGCTGCTCGAAACCCCGGCGCGCGTGGCCCGCATGTACGCCGAACTATTCAGCGGCCTGCACGACGATCCGCGCGTGCACTTGCGCAAGTTTTTCACCGAGAAATACGACGAAGTCGTCCTCGTCAAGGACATCACCTTCAACAGCATGTGCGAGCACCACATGCTGCCGTTCATCGGCTCGGCCCACATCGGCTACCTGCCCAACGGGCGGGTCGTGGGGTTGAGCAAGCTAGCCCGCGTGGTCGAGAGCGTGGCGCGTCGTCCGCAGGTGCAGGAGCGCATGACCGAAACGATCGCCGACCTGCTGGTCGAAGAGCTCGACGCCAAGGGGGTGGCCGTGGTCGTTGAAGCCAGCCATTCGTGCATGACCATCCGCGGCATCCGCCGCCCCGGCAGCATCTGCGTGACCAGCGCCATGCGCGGCATCTTCCGCTCGCATTTGTCCAGCCGCTCGGAAATCATGACGCTGATCTATGGGAGGAAGTAGGGACCGGCCACAGGGGCAAGAGAGACTTAATTCGCCCTTGCTGCTGCCCGCTTGCCTCTGGCCCCTGTGCCCTTGCCCTGTCCGCGATGCTCCTGCTGCTCCAATTCCTGTTCCGGCTGTCGTTCGGGATGGCTGCGGCCATGGCCACGGTTTCGCCGCGCCAGGTCAGCAGTGGCTATTACCGCAATAACCTGTACGTGCTGTTGGGGCTAAATGTGCTGGCCTCACTGGTCGCGGCCAGCGGCTTTCGCGAGTCGTCGCTGGTCGTCGCGCCGGCGGTTATCGCGGCGCTGGCCAGCTACGGTGGCGCCGTTTGCTGGCTGTACGAGCGGCCGCGCGCCGGCGTCGCCTCGCTGGTGCTGATCGCACTGGTCACCCTCGCCGGAACGTGCCTCACTGCCTGGCAACCAAGTTCGTCGCTCGCCGCCTGGTTGTTGATCGAGTCGAGTGCCGCCGTCAGCGGCCTGGTGCTGGGCGTCACCATGGCGGCAATGCTTCTGGGGCACTGGTACCTGAACGCCCCTGGCATGCAGATTGCGCCGCTCGTGCGGTTAATCGCGCTCATGGGCGTTGCCCTTGCTGTGCGTGCCGCGCTGTCCGCTTGCGATTTCGCGCTCAACCTGCATGCCGGCGCGACCTTCTCGCCGGTCGAATGGTCGCTGATGGCCCTGCGCTGGCTGGCAGGCCTCGTGGGGGCGGAGGCGATGGCTTATCTCGCTTGGCGGACCCTGAAGATCCCCAACACTCAGAGCGCGACCGGCATCCTCTACGTTGCCGTCATGTTCACGTTCCTCGGCGAATTAGCGGCCCTTTTGCTCTCCGCCAAGGCCGAATTCCCACTATGATAGACGTATGAACGTGACGTTTGCCTGTCCGCACTGCGAAGCCAGCGTGCGGGCCGAAATCCCCGAGTCGCCGCGCTCGATTGACTGCCCGGCGTGTCATGCGTCGATCAACGTGCCCGACGGGGCGCTCGACCGTGGCCACCCAACGCGCTGCCTGGTTTGTCCCAGCACCGATTTGTTCGTGCGCAAGGATTTTCCGCAGCGGCTGGGCGTAGCGGTCGTCGTGTTTGGCGCCGTCGCCAGCAGCATCGCCTGGTACTACTATCAAATCTACCTGACGTTCGCGATCCTGTTCGCGATCGCCGCGGTCGATGTGGTCCTTTATCTTTGGGTCGGCGAAAGCCTGACCTGTTACCGCTGCGGCGCCCAGTATCGCGGCATCGACGATTTGAAACGGCACGGCATGTTCGACCTGAACATTCACGAGCGTCATCGCCAGCAAACGGCGCGACTCGCTCAGCGGCGCTGAACGTTTCTCAACTGTAGCCACGCCGACCGGCGCTAATCTGCAGCGGAAGATTGATGGACCCCGAGCGTCAGCGAATCGAGGAAGACCTGCGCGGACTGATCGCCGGCGACGTCCGCTGCGACGACGTCTTTCTCGAGATGTATGCCTCCGACGCAAGCATCTACCAGATCAAACCCCTGGCCGTGGTGCGGGTCCGTTCGCGCGCCGATGTGGTGGCCTGCGCCCAGTACGCCAGCGCTCAAGGGTTGCCGATCTACGCTCGCGGCGCGGGCACCGGCCTGGCCGGAGAGTCACTCGGCCGCGGGCTGGTGCTCGATTTTTCGGCGTACTTGCGGCGGATCCTCTCGAGCGACGACACGCGCGTCACGCTGCAACCGGGCGTTGTGCACGAACGTTTGAACGCGTACCTGCGCCCCTTCGGCCGGCAGTTTGGCCCCGACCCCGCGATGAGCGTCGCCACCACGATGGGCAGCGTCGTCGCCGTCGATAGTTCGGGCAGCCATTGGCTGAAGCACGGCTCGGCGCGGCGTCATCTGCTGGAGCTGGAAATCGTGCTCGCCGATGGCAGCGCCATGCGGGTTGGCCGCGAGCCGTTGGCCGCCGGCCTTAGCCGTGATCCCGATGATCGCAAGCGCACGCTCATCAATTCGCTGGCGCAAGTCTTGGCGCGCGAGGCCGAATTGATTGCCCGCTCGCAGCCACGCAGCCTGGTGAATCGCTACGGCTACCAGTTGGCCGACATTTATACGCGCGATTGGCTCGACCTGGCGAAATTGCTCTGCGGGTCCGAAGGAACGCTGGCGCTCACGACCGAACTGACCGTCGCGACGCAGCCGCTGCCGCGGCATCGCAGCGTGGTGTTGTTCCTGTTTGAAAGCCTCGACGCCGCCGCGCGGGCAGTCACCGAGATCGTTACGTTCCAACCCTCGGCTTGCGACCTGATGGATCGCCGTCACCTGAGCCTTGCGCGCGAGAACGAGCCCCGGTTCGACCCGCTCATTCCCGCCTCGGCCGAGGCGATGCTCCTCGTCGAACTGGAAAGCGACGACAGCGTCGAAATGCGCGACCGGTTGCGGCGCATGACCGACCGCGTGCGCTATCGCAAAAAGTTGGCGTTCGATTCGCGCACGGCGGTCAGCGCCGACGAAATCGAGTTCTTCTGGCTGCTCTCGCGGCGCGTGACGCCGACCCTGGCGCGGCTGAAAGGCTCGACGCGCGCCGTGCCGTTCGTCGAGGATATGGCAGTGCCGCCCGATGTGCTGCCGAAATTCCTCGTCGAAATGCAGAACATCCTCAAGCGACACCAGGTCACCGCGACGCTGTTCGGACATGCCGGCCACGGGCAACTGCACTTGCGGCCCTTCTTCGACCTGGTCGACCCCGAGCAGGTGCGGCTGATGCAAACGGTCGCCGGCGAACTGTACGACGCCGTGCTCGCCGTGCGCGGCACGATCAGCGGCGAGCACGCCGCCGGGCTCAGTCGCACGCCCTACATCGCGCGTCAGTACGGCGACCTGTGCCGAGTGTTCCGCGAGATCAAACAGATTTTTGATCCGCAGAATCTGCTGAATCCAGGCAAGGTGGTGCCTGCCGGCGCCCCACCGACGGAAACCCTGCGCGTATCGGCGCCGATGCCGGTGGTTGCGGCCGAGAATT
>DASZPI010000899.1:0-2208 GCA_035550355.1 Pirellulales bacterium | reverse complement strand
GCCCCCTGGTCCCGCGTGCCGAGCAGTTGGCGTTCAAACCGCCTTCAGCGGCCACACCTCGACGTTCAGCGCTTCGGCCTGCGCGTGCAGCAACGGCGCGTGGTCGGGCATGGCAATGCCGTGGGCTTCGAGCATGGTCGACTTCATCCCGGCGAGGACGGCGCGGCGCAGCGGCCACGGATCGTGATGAATGCGTGCGCGATACAGCCGGCGGCGATGTTGCGTGTACAAGCAATAACGCTCGGTCAAAAAGAATTCGAGCGATCCCGGTTCGGCGGCCGGCAGCGCCGCGCCGAGCGTCCATGCCGCATCGAACTCTGCCGGCGGGGCATGGGCGTCAACTCGCGTTGAACGGTAGTGGATGGCGTCGCCGTTTTCAGCCAGCGACATC
This sequence comes from Pirellulales bacterium, assembly GCA_035550355.1. GTDB lineage: Bacteria > Planctomycetota > Planctomycetia > Pirellulales > PNKZ01 > DATAXP01. The sequence continues at coordinate 1,817 of DASZPI010000899.1, read as the reverse complement.
TGCGCGCGAAAATACGGCAGATGGTACGTCGCTCGAGCCCCGACCACCGCCAGCGGATTGCTCGCATCGAGCGAAAGGAACCAAATGCCCGGCACGCCTTCGTAATGCACGTACGTGCGCACGTTGAGTTCGTAACTGTCGCTGATCGCAGGCACGGCCGGCAGCAACGGCGGTCGAATGCCGGTCATCACAAACGGCGCGATCGACACCCAGGCCTTGCCTTCGAACGTATCGATTTCAAGGCTCTGGGGCACCAGGCTGCGCAATGCCTCGGCATGCAGATGCCAATGCAGGAACAGCAGCTTCGACCATGTCTGATGCATCACCGGCCAACCGGCCGGGCGCTGACAAATCGACAAGCGATCGACCGTGGCGTGGCTCATGGTACAGCCCCAGACGCAAAGCACGTGCCGGCCACCCGCGAGCAATTAGCAGTGCATAACACCGCCCGCGGGCAGCATCCCTCGGCGAAACTGCGACTTGCTAACCGCGAACCGCTTCAGACTATTAACTTGCCGCTCGAATCGCCGAAGCTGTCGACGTTCATGCCCATCGTTTCGAGCATGCGGACATATAAGTTCGTCATCGGCGTTGCGGCGGACAGACGAAGATGGCGGCCGGGCTGGAAGGCGCCGCCGCCACGGCCGGCGAGAATCACGGGCAGGTTGTCGTGCCGGTGTCGGTTGCCATCGGAAAGGCCGCTGGCGTAAACGATCATCGAGTTATGCAACAGCGACCGCCCGTCGCTGTCCTTCGTGTCGCGCAAGCGCCCCAGGAAGTACGCCAATTGCCCCGTGTAAAAGGCATCGATCCGCGCGATCTTCTCGAGCTTCTGGGGATTGTTCTGATGGTGCGACAGGGAATGGTGACCATCGGAAACGCCAATCGATTCGAACGTGCGGTTACTGCCATCGTGCGCCATCAAGAAGGTGGCGACACGCGTCGAGTCGGTTTGGAACGCGAGCACGAGCATGTCGGCCATCAATCGCAAATGTTCGGCGTAGCTGCTCGGGATGCCTGAAGGCGCTTCGACCCCGGGATCGGGCAAATTGCCGAACCGCTCGGCGGCTTCGATCCGGCGCTCGATCTCGCGCACGCCGGTCAGGTATTCATCGAGCTTCTGGCGGTCGTTGCGGCCGAGTTGCCGATACAGCATGTCGGCGTCGTCCGCGGCGAAATCGAGAATCGAATGCTGCTGCTTTTGCCGGCGGTTAAATGCCGCCTGCCGCTCGGCACGCGTGCCGCTGCCGAAGAGTCGTTCGAACACCAGGCGCGGATTCGATTCGGGAGCGACCGGGGTCGTTGGCGTTTGCCAGGACAAGTTGAACTGATAAGCGCAGGAATAGCCCGAATCGCAGGTGCCCGACTTCCGCACGCCGTCGCACGACAATTCGAGCGATGGAAAGCGCGTGATTTCCGACAGCCGCTGTGCGGCAACCTGGTCGACTGACACGCCAAGATAGATGTCGGCCCCGGCGGTTTTCTTGGGCCGCGCGCCGGTCAGAATCGTTGCGTTCGCCCGCGCGTGATCGCCAGCCCCGTCGGTTCCCGACGTGCCGTTTTGTTGCGCAAGCCCGGTGATCACCTGAAACTCACCGCGGAAGTCGGCCAGCGGCTTGAGCGTTTCGCTGAGCTTGTAGCCGGCTCCTTCGCCTTCGGGCATCCAGCGATCGACGTTCACCCCATTGGGAACGTAGCAAAAGGCCATGCGCAACGGTGCGCCCGAACCGGTGACGCCGAGCGATGGCTGGGCCGCCGCGAACACGCGTCGCGGCACGAGCGACTCCAGCGCCGGCAACGCCAGGCAGACTCCCATG
>DASZPI010000898.1:0-2971 GCA_035550355.1 Pirellulales bacterium | reverse complement strand
CGAGCCGAGGGACGGCACCGCCTGGCTGAGCAGTTGATCGAGAGCCGCCCAGCCTTCTTCAAGGGTTGAGCGTTCCGCGGCGTCGGCCGGTTCGGGCCACGGCGATTCGCCTGCGAACTCATTGAATCCTGGATTGTTCATGGCATTTCCACCAACACGCGGCGCAGAACCGCCAGTCCCCGGCGGACATGGCTCAGCGCCGTGTTCAACGGGCAGTCGAGCACCGCCGCAATCTCGTGAAACTCAAGGTGACCGTAGTATCGCAAAAGCACTGCCCGCCGTTGCGGCTCGGACAACGCTTCCATGGCCGAGCTCAATTGTTTTTTCAGTTCCGCTTGTCGAAGCATGGCCGAGGGGTCGGTTTCGCCGGCGTCGGTCGGTTCCAGTTGCGACCAAGCAGCGTCGTCGACCGGCGTTTCGCGACGGCGAACACGCAGGTAATCGCGCGCGGCCCGATCGGCAATCCGCCACAGGTAGGCACGTTCCAGGCCGCTTTCGGTGTACCGGCCTCGTGCTTCCCACGCCCGGCAAAACACTTCTTGCAGCAAATCCTCAGCACGATGACGATCGCGAACCGTGACCATCAGGAAGCCGAACAACCCCGGCGCATACTCGCGCACCCAGCGATTCAGCCGGTTCTCGGCCTCGGACTGCGGCGTGCGTTCGGTCATAGCGCTGTCACCATTAACAACGAACCTTTGGCGACCGTTATTGCAGGCGACCACGAAATCGGGGCGACGGCAAGGTTAAGGGGTCGGAGCTTTCATCGCCCGATCCCCCAGATTACGCTGAACGGCGTCCCTTGGGCCGGTTGTGTGTGGTTGCATGCCTGAAATGATCTGTCGTCGCGGAATCCTTCGCCCTGGCTGCGTTTGCACGCTCGTGTGGTTGTGTGCGGCAATCGCGGTTGCCGGCATGGCTGGCTGCGGCGGCTCGGGGTCGGGCGGCCGATCGTCGGCCGAAAAGCGAAGCACGTCGGACAAGTACCTCAAGTCGCGGGGCATCGACCTGGAATCGGGGCTGCCGTCGAGCAAGCGCACCTACTATCGCGCCTGCTGGGCGGTGATCGTGGCGATCGACGAGTATGCCGACTCCACGGCATGGCCGACGCTCGCCCAGCCGACGGCCAATGCGGCCGAGCTGCATGCCATGTTGCGCGACGAATTCGGCTTTTCCGAGAGCCATATTCGCCGCCTCACCAATACCGAGGCGACGCGGGCCGCGATCACGCAGACCTTTAGCCATTGGCTTGGCGGCGCCGAGCACGTTCAGCCCGACGACCTGGTCGTGTTCTATTATGCCGGCCACGCCGTCGACGAGCCCGGACGCGAGCCGTACCTGCTGCCGTACGATGCCCCGGCCGATCCGCAATCGAACGAGCGGATTGCCTTGGAAGATATTGTCGGCCGGATGCGCGCCTTGCGCTGCCGGCATCAGTGCATGATCCTCGACACGAACTGCGGCGGCGACCTGTTCAGCCGCCAGCGGCGCGAACCGGACGACGACGACAGCGACGAGGCGCGTCGTCGCGGCCCCGGCGGGCGCGCGACCAATCCGGTCGAGAACTCGCTGTCCGAGGGAGCCTTTCTGGGCATTGCGGCAGGGCGTCACACGCCGGCAATCGCCGGAGCCGACGCCCCGCGCTGGTCGCCGTTCACGCTCGCCTTGCTCGACGCGCTGCGCGATCGCGGCCAGCGGGTGCAGGGAAGCGGCGATCCGCGCTGGCCGTTGGGCGTTGTGGGGTTCACTTCGATTGCGTCGCGGATGGTCGAAAGCATCGAGCGGCAGGGGGAGCAGGTTGCGCGTCCGGTGTGGGGCGCGCTCGACGGAACCACAGGCACCGGCGATGTGCTCTTTCGACCGACGATCGAGCGACTTACCGCCAAGCAACGCAAGCCACGCGAGCAATACGCCAAAATCATTCGCCAGGCCAGCGCCGCCCTCGAGCACGACGTGCTGGACGCCGAACACAAGCTGATGAGTTGCCAGGAAACGCTGCGTGGTTGGGAATGGGGCCACTTGATGCTCCAGTGCCGGCTGAACGAAGAAGTGCCGCGGCGAGCGTCGTTCAGCAGCCCGATCGTGGGAGCCGGCTGGGCCTCGCGCGGCGATTGGTTGGTTGCCTGTTCGCGCGACGCCAATTTGCTGGTACGCAACAACGCCACCAATGCGACGCACAATCCCGAGCTGAAAAACCTTGCCGACGTGCGCGCGATGGCCCTGACGCCCGACGCCCGGCATGTGGCGTTGGTCCATGGCGAGGGAATTTTGGCCGTCGCGCTCGAACCGAGCGTGAAAACGTTCGACGTGGTTCGCGACCTGGAAAAGACCGACGATGTCTCGCGCAAAGTTGCTTTCGGAGGCGACCATCTGCTCGCGACCGCCCAGGGCAGCGCGTTGCAACTGTACGAGATCGACTGGCAGCAGGGTTCGGTCTCGGCGGTTGGCTCGCAGCATTTGCTCAACGGACCGGTCGATGTGCTGGCCTGCGCCGACGATGGCCGTTGGGTTGCGGCGTCGGTCGGCAACCAGCTGTTTGTCGTCGAGCGGCCGTTCGTCAACGCGCCGCGCGAGCTTGCGCTCAGCGACAGCGACCAGATTGTCGCCATAGGAATCCACACCAGCCGTGTGTCGGCGATCGATCGCAAGGCGGTGCTGTTTACCTGGAACCTGCCTTCGGCAATTGCCAAGCGCCTGGAGCACGCGGTCGAAGCGCGGCCGTTGATTGCGGCGAGCTTAAGCCGCGACCTGAACCGAGCGGCGTTCGTGACGCAAGATCGAAAGATCGTCGTCCACGACGTTGCCGACGCGCGGGGCGAAAAGGCAAGCGTGACGCTTCCGGGCCACGGTGCGGCGGAAACCGCGCTGGCCCTCAGTTCCGACGGTCGCAAACTCGTCTCGGGCGACGAGCGCGGCATGTTGAAAGTGTGGAAAGCCACCCCCGCCGCGGCAAGGTTTGCCTACGGCGGTC
>DASZPI010000897.1:0-6484 GCA_035550355.1 Pirellulales bacterium | reverse complement strand
CCAATATGGCGCACGACTCGTGGATGCCACACTGGTTTGCGAACCTGTCGGAGCGCCTGGCCACGCACAATGGCATTTTGCTGATGGGCATCTCGGCGCTGGCGGCGCTGCTGTTCACGCGCGGCGACGTCACCACGCTGGTCATCATGTACTCGATCAACGTGTTTCTCACGTTCTCGTTGTCGATGATCGGCATGCTGCGCCACGGGTGGCCCCTGCGAAACGAGGCGCCCGAGGCCCGCAAGCGCCTGGCGCTATTTTCGCTGGGCTCGGCGATGTGCTTGTGCATTTTGGGCATCACCATTTATGAAAAATGCGTGCGACCGGTGGTCGAGGATGGCGAGTTCGGCGGCGGCCTGGTGACGCTCGTCGCCACCGGAGCGCTGATCCTGATTTGCTTCGTGATCAACTGGCACTATCGCAACATCGTCACCCGCATCAAGCGGCTCGACGAGACGCTCTCCGGCATCCCCTCGTACGGCACGCCCAACACCGCGGTGCCCGATCCCAGCCAGCCGACCGCGGCCATCCTTGTCGGCGGCTACGGCGGCCTCGGCGTGCACACGATGCTCAATGCCATCCGTTTCGCCCCTGGACATTTCAAGAACCTGATTTTCCTCTCGGCCGGCGTGGTCGATTCGGGCAACTTCAAGGGCGCCGACGCGGTCGAAGACCTGCGCAAGCATTGCGAGTCGTCGCTCGATCGCTATGTCGATCTGGCCAACCGCTTGGGAATGCCCGCCAAGGCGTACCTCTCGATCGGCACCGACGCGGTCGAGGAACTCGAACACCTGTGCTTGGAAATCCAAAAGCAGTTTCCCAAGGCGATCTTCTTTGCCGGCAAGCTGGTGTTCCAGAAGGACACGTTTTTCGACCGGCTATTGCACAACCAAACCGCCCAATCGTTGCAGCGCCGGCTACAATGGTCGGGGCTGCCCATGGTCATTTTGCCTACGCGCGTCCGATAGGGGCATTTCCCCGCTCCGCCGCCGCGGCACGCCAGGGCAACGATCCCTCGGCGGGCCGGCGAAGCCCAACGCAACCTAGAATTCCGCATGGATGGGACCCGTGTTTGGGGAGTTTCGATCGCCGAGCTCGACGGCGCGTTGCGCACGGTCGAACCGGCCGCGCTGTTGGCTCCGGGCCGCATTCTGCGCCGCGTGATCAAGTACGACCGCGGCGTCGTCGGCGCCGGGCTTCGCGTCCCGCATCGCAAGACGTACGTCATCTCGCGCGCTCGGTTGCTGGCCCTGGCCGATCGCGACGAGCTGCTGGTGGCTGCCGACCGTCCGCTGCCCGATGAGATTTTGCTCATCGCGCGCCCCGAAGCCGAAAAGCTCGCCGCCATGACCCGCGCTCGCGCGCTGGTCAAGTATTGGCGGTTGCTGTTCCACGCCCGCGTTCACGCCGCCTGCGCCGCCTTGTCGCCCCGGCTAACGGCCGACGATATCCAGCAGCGGGTCGAGCAAATCGGGGCGGTGCCGTTTGCCGAAATCGCCTCGGTGCTGCGGCACGACGAATGGCTGCTGCCACCGGCCGACGAGCGCAGCGTGTACTTCGAGTTCATGGCGGTCTTTTTCGAGCTGCGTCTGTTCGCGCCGCGGTTGTTGCGCGACTACTTTCCCAGCATCGGCGATTTCGATGCCGTCCAGGCCTTGCTCGACCGCGATGTGAACGCCCGCAAGCTCTTCGAGCAAACCCGGCTGCCCGACGCACCGGAACCGGGCGAAGAGGTCGCGATCGAAGACGACGACCTGATCGCCCAGCGCAAGTTCGACCTGCAGATTTCGCATCCCCAGAAGCAGTCGGAGCGCGCCTTCTGCAAGCTGATGGACCGCGCCGATCGCGCCGAGGCCCGCGGCAACGATGTGCGCTCGGCAATGCTTCGCACCCACGCGGCGCTGGTCATCGGGCCCAAGCTCGCCGTCACCACGCGCGCCGAGGCCCGCGCCGATCTGGCGCGGCTCGCCTGCCGCTTGCAGGCCGCGCTCGAACTCAGCGACACCGACACCGAGCGCTGGGCGCAGGCGCTGGCCGACTTGCTGCCCAGCTCGATCCGGCACCGCTGGACCCCCGAGGCGCGGCTGCTGTACGACCTGCAAAAGGTGTGTATCGACCACGAGCGCGGCGTCTATAAGCTCGACGTGGTCGAATGGGTCATCGCCCTGGGTCGCCGACCGTTGCAGCGGCCGCTGCCGGCCCAGCGCGAAGTGCTCATGTCGAAGCACCTGCGTGCGGCCGCGGGACGATTGCGCAGCGCCCGGCTGTCGCCCGATCGCCGACGCCGATTATCCAAGCTGCTCGACGCCGCGACGCGCCTCGCCGAGCGGATGCTGCGCGAGCGCTTGGGGCCGCGGATTGCCGAGGCACTGGACAATGTCGACCTGCGGCCGACCAACGTGCCCGAGGCCGTTGCTCGGCGCAAGCTGGTCGAAGAGCTGCTCGACGCTATTGTCGATCGCGGGTTTCTGACCATCGGCGACCTGCGCGACGCGATCGCGCGGAACAACCTCAAGATCCGCGACGTGAGCGGCAGCGAGGTGATCCGCGGCGATCAGCTGTTGCAGGCCGATAATCGTCTGGCCGAGTTGCTGGACGGCGTGTATCGGCGCGGCGAGGTGTATTTGCGCCTGCCGCAGGTGCTGAGCTCGCTGGCGTTCGGGACGCGCCGTGGTCGATTCCTTACGCAATTTGTGTTCGTGCCGTTCGGCGGCGCATTCCTGGCGATCGAATTCGCGCGGCACGTGGCGCACCTGCCCGAACACCTGACCGTTTCGCCGATCGAGCAGCAGCCCCATGCCGCCGGCTTTGGAATTGCTGATTTCGCCCAGATTCTGTTGGTGGGTTTCTTCATCCTGGGGCTGATGCATTCGCCGCCGTTCAGGCAGCGCGTGGTCGAAGGGCTGCGCATCTTTTGGCAAGGCGTTCGTAAGGTCGTCATCGACCTGCCAGCCTTGGCGTTGCAGTGGCCGTGGGTGCAGCAAATCTTAGCCAGCGAAGCCTTCCGTCGGTTCAAGCAGTTTTTGTTTAAGCCGCTGCTGTTTTCGGGATTGTTGATTGCGGTGCTGCGGATTGCCACGCGTGCACCCGGTTCGTGGACGTCGTGGTGCGTGATCTTTGCGACCATGAACCTGCTGCTGAATTCGCGGCTTGGGCGCAACGTCGACGAACTCGTGACCGATTGGGCGGTACGCGGCTGGCACCAGGTGCGCATCCGCATCTTTGCCAACGTGCTGCGTTTCATTGCCGACCTGTTCGCGCAAATGCTCGAAGGGCTCGAACGCGTGTTGTACGCAGTCGATGAATGGCTGCGGTTCCGTCGAGGCGATCCGCGGATTGCCGCCGTGCTGAAGGCGGTGCTCGGCGTGGCATGGTTCTTCATTACCTACGTGGCCCGTTTCTGCGTCACGCTGCTGATCGAGCCGCAGGTCAATCCGATCAAGCATTTCCCCGTGGTTACGGTGTCGCACAAGCTGTTGCTGCCGCTGGCCTTTACCGCGCACGCCAGCGTCCCCTCGCCGTTGGCGGCGATCTTGCTGAAGGTCGCGCCGGTTTCGGTTGAGACCGCCAACGCGATCATGGCCACGGTCGTCTGGGGCATTCCAGGGATTTTTGGCTTCCTGGTTTGGGAACTGAAAGAGAATTGGCGGATCTTTGCCGCGAATCGTTCGCCGGTGTTGCGCCCCGTGGTGATTGGTGGCAAAGGCGAGACGATGCAGCGCTTGCTGCGCCCTGGTTTCCATTCGGGCACCGTGCCAAAGCTGTTCGCCCGGCTGCGCCGCGCCGATCGCAAAGCGTACGCGACCGGCCAATGGCTGGCCCCTCGCAAGCATCGCGATAAGTTGCACCACGTGCAGGTCTCGGTCGGGCATTTTGCCGAGCGCGAATTCATCGTGCTGCTCGAGGCTTCGGGACTGTGGTCCTCGGCGCCGTTGGCCGTGAAGCGGGTGCAGTTGGGGCTGTCGAGCATTGAAATCGACCTGCGCGATGCGGCGATCGAATCAACCATCGAGGGCGACGTCGCACTGCGGCTGCGCTTTCAAGATCGCGACGGTTGGCTGTTGGCCGAAGCGGTCCCGGGCGATTGGATCGCCGAGCAGAGCGAACGGCAGGCCCGGGCCGTGACGACCGCGCTGCTCGGCCTGTTCAAGATGGCGGGCTCCGACACGACCACGTTGCAAGGACTGCCGCACTCACCGCTGCTGTTCAGCGGCACTGAAATTCGCTGGTCGCAATGGGTCGAAATCTGGCAGCCGGAGCAGGCTGCTGCCGAAAAGCTCGGCCACCATCAGCCCGGCGAGTTAGCCGCGGAGCGCGGCGCCTAGATCGCGCGTTCGAGGTGCGCTCACACGACACGGCAGATGAAGCACTTCAGATAATCGGTTTCCAGGCAGGTCGCTGCGACCGGATGATCGGGCGCCGCTCCGCGGACTTCGAGAATCTGAAGGTCGCGGCCGGTGCGTTGGGCCACGTCGCCCAGCATGTAGGCGAAGTCCTCGCGCGTTACGTGGCCCGAGCAACTGCACGTGACCAGCATCCCATCCGGTTCAAGCAGTTCGACCGCCGAGCGATTCAGGTGATGATACGCGCGCAGCGCTTGCGGCAGTTGTTGGGCCGAGCGGGCGAACTTGGGCGGATCGAGCACCACCGCGCCGAAACGCTCGCCTGCGGCAGTCAATTGCTCCATGCATTGGAACGCGTCGCCGACCTCGAACCGCGCGCTTGCCAGGCCGTTCAGCTCGGCATTGGCCTGCGCCAGCGAAATGGCCTTGGCGCTCGAGTCGATCCCCAATGTCTCGCGGGCGCGGCCGAGGATTAACCCCGCCAAGCTGAATCCGCCCGTGTAACAACAGACGTCGAGCACGCGACGATCGGTCATGTATGCGGCGGCCGCTTTGCGATTCTCGCGCTGATCCAAATAGAAGCCGGTCTTTTGCCCCGCGGAAAGATCGACGCCGTAGCGCACGCCATGTTCTTCGACGAACACCAGCTCCGTGTCGCGCTTGCCGTGACGGACTTCATCGAGTAACGCAAAGCCTTCGGTCCGGCTCATCGATCGGTCGCCGCGGACCGCGATGCTCGCCGGCCGCCAGATTTCCGCCACGAGCGTCACCAGTTCGTCGAGCCGTTGATACATGCCCAACGAGGTGACGAGCATCACCAGGTGTGCGCCGAAACGCTCGACGATCAGTCCGCCGAGGCCGTCGGCTTCGCTCGAAACCAGTCTCGCGGCGCCTTCGGCTTGTTCGTAGCCCAACGATCGGCGCAGTTCGGCGGCCGCCGTCAGCCGCCGTCGCCACAATGATCGGTCGAGGGGCTCGTCGGCCTGCCAACTGTACAGCCGCACGCGAATCTTGCTGTGCGAGTTGTAAATGCCGCGGGCGACAAATTGCCCGCGATTGGAGAACAGCTCGACGACGTCGCCGTCGGCCGGGTCGCCTTCGACCCGTGCGACCGCCGAGTCGAGCACCCACGGATGGCGCGCAAAGAACGGTCGTACCTTGCGTGGCTTGAGGACAATCCGCTGATCCCCCGCCGGGGACTGAACGGCATGCGCGGAATTCACGGCAACAGACTTTCGGCGAGAGGACGAGCGGCGAAAGTCGAATTGTACCGCACGCAGGCGACGGGCTACAGCGGGCTGCGTGCGTTGGCCAACTCTCGCTTCACGACCAGCACGGTTCGGTCGGCGGCCTTGCGGTCGAACGTGTACGCCTCGAGCCGGTCGCGAATCAGCTCGGCAATCGTTTCGGCGCTGGCGTCCAAGTGTCCCTGCACGGCGTCCGCCACGCCGCTCATCGTCCATGGTCGTCCCTCGCCGTCGCGTGCCTCGTGCACGCCGTCGTTGACCACGATCATCAACTGGCTTGGTTCGATCTTGAACTCGCGCGGAAGATATTTTGCGGACGGTTCGACCCCCAAGCTCAACGAGGGTGCAATCAACCGCTCGTTGCCCAAGCGGCCGATGAGGATCGCCCCCATTTGGCCGGCGGCGGCAAAGTCGCAACGCCCTTCGTTCGGTTCGATTGCGGCGCAGAACAGGCTTGCAAACTGGTCGCCTGCCGACGCGCTCCACAAGGCCTGGCTGGCTTGCTCGAGCACGGCATTGGGCATGATTGGCCCTTGCGCCAAGCCGCGGACTGTGGCCCGCAGCGACGCGGCGCATAGCGCCCCCTCGATGCCGCCGTCGAGACCTTGGGCCGCGGCGACAAACAATCGTCCGTCGTCGTGCATCCACCAATCGTGCAACGCGCCGCCGACCGCCGAGCCCTGCGAGGTCCATCCCGCAATCTGCCATCCTTCCACCAGTGGAGCAATTTTGGGCAATTGTTCCAGTTGCATCCGCGACGCGCCTTCCAGCTGCCGCAGGATGCCCCGCGATTGCGTTTCCGATTTCAGCAACACTTCGCGGTCGAGGTCGGCCGCCAATCGCCCGGCAACCAATTCGGCCATGTTCATGTCGCGGTCGTCGAACTCGCGTTCG
>DASZPI010000896.1:0-1536 GCA_035550355.1 Pirellulales bacterium | reverse complement strand
GCAAGCGCTCCGCCGTGGCGGGGTTCTCGGACTGGAACGACCCGGAAGCTTGGGCGGCGCGCCACTGGCCGGCGATTAAAACGGGCACCATAGGCAGCTCACTCGAATTCGGCACGACGGACGGACGGAATCGGCCATTTTACGCGATCGTAGCGGTCGCGACAGAGGCTAGGTTTTGCTAGCCCTCGCGAGTAGTATGCAGGTTTTGGTAGTTTTTCGAGCATGTTAGCCTTGGCATGTGGAATCAGGCGGAGCTCACACGTCGCGTTCTGGCGGGAATCGCTCGCATCTTGAGTGGTTCTAGTGTGCGTTGGATCGATTGCGAGCCCGACACCTGCCAACGGATTTACTTTGCCAATCACACCAGCCATCTCGACGCCTTGGTGCTTTGGTCGTCGTTGCCGGCTGACGTGCGACGCATGACCCGCCCCGTGGCGGCGAAAGATTATTGGGACAAGGGAGTCGTTCGACCGTACCTGGCAAGGCATGTGTTCGATGCGCTCTTGATCGATCGACACAAGATCAAAGTTCACCAAAGCCCGGTCGACCTGATGATCCAAGCCATCGGACGGACGCATTCGCTGATCGTATTTCCGGAGGGAAGCCGGAGCGTTGATTCCGATGTCGGTGAATTCAAGAGCGGACTGTACTACCTGGCGAAGAAGCGGCCCGATCTGGAACTCGTGCCCGTGCACATCGACAACCTGAACCGAGTGCTGCCGCGCGGCGAGTTCTTGCCGGTGCCGCTGCTCAGTTGCATCAGCTTCGGTCGGCCGCTTTGGCTGGAAGAAGGAGAGCCGAAGAACGATTTTCTGGTTCGAGCGCGTGACGCGGTCGTGGCGTTGAAGGAGCCCGATTAATGGACGTCACCACACTGGGACTCGTCGGCACGGTGCTGGCCCTGCTGGGCATGGCAACCGGCGTCGGCCAGATGCTCAAGCACCAGGCCGAGACCGGGCTCGACCCCGCGGCGGTCGAGCAGTTCAACCAGCGCATCCGCGCCTGGTGGCTGCTGTGCGCCGTGCTGGCGGCGGCATTCTTCTTCAGCGGCACGCTGGCGACCGACATCCTGTTCGGCCTGCTGTCGTTCTGGGCGTTGCGCGAGTTCATCACGCTCACGCCGACACGCGTGGCCGATCACCGCGCGCTGTTCTGGGTGTTCTTCGCCTTCACGCCGCTGCAATACGTGCTCGTGGCGCGCAACGAATACAGCCTGTACAGCATCGTGATCCCGGTGTACGGATTCTTGTTCATTCCGGCGCGCATCGCGCTGGCAGGCGACTTCAAGCGCTACCTCGAACGTTGTGCGAAGATTCAGTCCGGGTTGATGATTTGCGTCTACTGCCTCAGCCACGCACCGGCGCTGCTGCACCTGCGGTTTTCGGAACCGCATTACGACAACCGCAAGTTGCTGTTCTATTTTGTGCTGGTGGTCGTGGCGAGCGACGCGTTTGGCTACTTCTGCGAGAAGTTGTTCGGCCGCAACGTGATCGCGCCGGCGATCAATGCCAACCGCACCTGGGAAGGTTTCCTGGG
>DASZPI010000895.1:0-3083 GCA_035550355.1 Pirellulales bacterium | reverse complement strand
AAAGTCGCGCGCCGGCAATGTCGGTGCGAGGCTGATCGCCGGAATTTCGCTCGAAACAATGTCAATCGCGGGCATGCTCATATTCAATCACGATACAGAGGACTTAGGCGGTGAGTTGACCAATCGCGTCGGCGATGGATTGAATGCTGCGGAACGTGGCACGGCTGAGCATGCCTTCGGGAAATTCGACGTCGAAGCGATCCTCGAGGGCCAGCATCAAGCCGACGGTGGCCAACGACGTAAGACCTGCGGCATACAGATCGGCCGCATCGTCGAGTGTGTGGACGTCGATCGGCATCGACCCGCGCAAGGCTAAAATCTCGCGGATGGCGGCGGTATCGACGGACTGGTTCGTTCGGGCGTCGGTGGCCATCGAGGTGCGGCTCCGTGGGTATGCGGAAAATGCCCTGGGTATCAAGCAAACCTAGCTTTTTCGCGGGGGGTTGCGCGTCGCGAAACCGCATCACCGGCGGCTCAGCGGTCGAGATCGGAACGTACAACCGTTGCGTCCGATTCGACCGCGCAGCCGACGAAATCGCTTAGAATGGTTGGCATGACGAACACTGCTTGCCAATTCGCTTCCGCCCTTTTCGATTCACCCGATCCGGCTGTCGCCGTCGAAGCCGCCTGCCAGCAAGTGAGCGAGGCGCTGGCAGGCGCGCCCGATTTGGCCGTGTGCTTTGTGTCGCACGATCATGCCCCGGCGCTCGAGCAAATCGTCGCGGAACTCGACCGCCGGCTGCGGCCGCGCGTGTTGTTGGGCTGTACGGGCGAATCAATCGCCGGTGTGGGCCGGGAAATCGAGCAGTCGCCCGCCATTTCGTTGTGGGCCGCGCGGTTGCCCGGCGTCACCGTGCTGCCAATGCACCTTGATTTTCAACGCACGCCCGAAGGGGGCAGCTTCACCGGCTGGCCCGACGAATTGCCCGCCCAGTGGCCCGCCGGCGCGGCGTTGATCATGCTTGCCGAGCCATTCAGCTTTCCGGCCGATACGTTATTGGAACGCCTGGGCGAAGATCAGCCGCACGTGCCCATCGTCGGGGGCATGGCCAGCGGGGCCTTCTCGCCCGGAGAGAATCGCGTGTTTCTCAACCACGCAGTGTACGACAGCGGCGCGGTCGCGGTGCTGCTGCATGGCGCGCTGCAGGTGGACACCGTCGTGTCGCAAGGTTGCCGCCCCATCGGCCGGCCATTGGTCGTCACGAAAGCCGACCGAAATGTGATCTACGAGCTCGGCGGCCGACCGGCGATGGCACAACTGCAAGAGATTTTCAACGCGCTGCCTCCGCACGATCAGCAGCTTGTGCAGCAGGGATTGCACGTTGGCCGCGTGATCGACGAGTATCGGCAAACGTTCGGCCGCGGCGACTTTTTGATTCGCAATGTCGTCGGCGCCGATCGAGCCACAGGAGCGATTGCGATTGGCGACTTTGTGCGCGTCGGCCAGACCGTGCAGTTCCACGTGCGCGATTCCGCCAGCGCCGACGAAGACTTACGCGCGCTGCTCGACAGCGTTCGATCCACCGAACAGGCCGGCGCGGCAGGAGCGCTGCTGTTCACCTGTAATGGGCGCGGCACACGGCTGTTCGACGTGCCCGATCACGATGCGGCCGCAGTGCAGGCCCTGCTGGGCGACATACCGCTGGCCGGGTTTTTCGCCCAGGGCGAGATTGGCCCCGTAGGAGGCAAGAACTTTCTGCACGGCTTCACGGCCAGCGTGGCGGTGTTTCGCGGTAAAGTTACTGCTTCTTGAGCGCGGCGAGCGCTGCTTCGACCGATGCGAGTTGACGGTGCAGTTCGTCGAGGCTGGCGCGTTCCTTGGCCACCACGTCGGCCGGAGCCCGCGACACGAAATTCTCGTTCGCGAGCTTTCCCTGCTTGGCCGCAATCTGCTTGGTCAAGTTGTCGCGCTCTTTCTCGTTGCGCGTGATCTCGATCGCCGGGTCGATCAATCCCGTGAGATCAACAAACAGCTCTACTCCGGCCACCGTGATGGTGGCGCTGGTCGCCGGCGGCTGGGTTGCCGGGCCCAGCGCCGTTGCGGTCGCGGCGGTCATCGCTTCGAAGTAGGTGCCCATGGGCAGCAGCAGCTTGGCAGTTGCCTCGTCGCAGCGCATCGAAAAGCGAATCGGAGTCTTCGGGGTGATGTTCTGTCGCGCACGAATCTCGCGCAATGCCTTGAGCACCTCCTGAAACCTCGCGAACCGCGCTTCAATTTCAGCATCCTGCCGCCCAGCATCGGCCTGCGGCCACTGCGCAACCATCACGCTCTCGGACGCGGCCTGCGATTTCGTGCTCAAACCGCGCGTCGGACAAGCTGCGTTCAGCAACTGCCAAATCTCTTCCGTGATAAACGGGATCACAGGGTGCAATAACCGCAGCAGATTGTCGAACACGTGGGCCAGCACGCGCTGTGCCGGGCCGCGCGCGGCGGTCTCTTGCAACCGCCCCTTGACCATCTCGACGTAGAAGCTGCAAAACTCGTCCCAGGCAAATTCATAGAGCAATCGGCAATAGTCGGCAAAGCGGTAGCCTTCGAGCGCCGCCGTGGCCTGCTCGGTCACGGTCGCCATCCGGCTAAGAATCCAGCGATCCTCGACGGCTAACTCGGCATCGCTGACCGTCGCGGCCGTGTAGCCCTCGAGGTTCATCAACGCAAACCGGGCGGCGTTCCACAGCTTGTTGCAGAAATTGCGCCCTTTTTCGAACCGCTCGCTCACCACCGCGCCGCGCGGCAGCACGCGGTTCTTGCGCGTCTGCTCGACGAGCTTGCCGCAGTGCGGGCACTCGAACTCGACGGGCATTCGCACGTCTTGCGTGTCGGTCGTCAGGTCGGCCAGGCCAAAGCGCAGCGCGTCGGCGCCGAATTTTTCGATCACGTCGATCGGGTCGACGCCGTTACCCTTCGACTTCGACATCGTGTCGCCGTAGCCGTCGAGAATTTTGGGGTGAATGAACACCTCGCGGAACGGCACGACGCCCTGGCCTTCTCCCTCTGGGAGAAGGTGGTCCGCCAGCAGGCGGACCGGATGAGGGTGAGGCGGCTTGTGCGCTGTTTGCGCTTCACCCTCACCCGGCTCGCT
>DASZPI010000894.1:0-2115 GCA_035550355.1 Pirellulales bacterium | reverse complement strand
GGGGGCAACGTACGCTTCGTAGCCGACGATCGGCTTCACGCCGGCGGCGGTCGCCTTCTGATAGAACTCGAGCGCTCCGTACAGGTTGCCATGGTCGGTGAGCGCCAGCGCGTTCATGCCGGTCAGTTTGGCGCGTTCGACCAGCGCGGGGATCGGGCTCGCGCCATCGAGCAGGCTGTAATGACTGTGGCAGTGCAGGTGGACGAAGGGGCGCGGCATGGGGGTCGGGATTCGGGATTCAGGATTCGGGGGCAGAGGGATCAGGGCATTCGCGGCGTTCGAGCGATGCGATCAAACCGTTGAGCATTCGGCCGATTTGCGCCGCAAGGCTCATGGTCTCGGTTATCGCATCGGCCTTTAGATATTCAAGTCGCGCGGCAATCGTGAGGTGCGTCTCGACCTCGGTCAGCGAGCCATACGCGATATCCAGATGATGGAGATACTCTTTCGTTCGTCGGCGGCCGTGACCTTCGGCAATGTTCGCGGCGACAGAAACCGCAGCGCGGCGAAGTTGCGACGTGAGCCCGTAAATTTCGGTCTTTGGGAATTGATCCGACAACCGATAACAAGCGATGTCGATCGCTCGTTGCCAAACTTCGAGGTCGCGGTAGTTTCGTATCACCGGCGAATCCCTTCCCCTGCGGCCCCCGAATCCCGACTCCTGAATCCCGACCCCCGCTACTCCTCCTCCGGCTCGCCGACGGCGCGCAGATAGTTGGCCAGCAGCGCTTGCAGGTCGACCAGTGCTTGCCATTGGCGTTCTTCAATGGTCATGCGCCCTTCGCGATCGGCTTCGGGCTTGCCGCTGGCCAGCAGGTCGCGCATCCGCAGGTGCAGGTACTCCAGCAGCTCGGAAAGCTGCGCCGCCTGCCCGGGGCTCAACCGCTGGGGTAGCTCCGGAGGCTCGAGCGCCGCGAACGTGGTCTGCGGGTTGGGATGGTCGGTCCAGTTCAGCTCGAAGTCCAGGTTGGCCGACGAAGATCCCGAGACGGGGAGCATGCCCGATTTCGGCGCTTCGCCGCGGAGCTTGGCCAGTCGGGCGGCAATCTCTTCGCGCGAACCGAACAGCAGCACGCTGCGTCCGACGGCAATGATGTCGCCGTGGCGCAAGATGCGCAGCTGAATGTTCTCGCCGTTGATCTTCGTGCCGTTGGTGCTCTCCAGGTCGGTGAGCACCAGCTTGTCCTGGTCCTCCTGGATTTTCAGGTGGAACCGGCTGACGCGCTCGTCGTTGAGCTGCACACTGTTGCCTTCCTCGCGGCCGATGGTGACCGGCGTGGGAAGGTTCGCGAACACGCGGCCTCGATCGGCGCCATCGAGGATCCGCAACGTGATCAGGGCCATCCGTCCGATGCCTTTGCTGGCGCGTCAACGAGCTTCAGTCGTGTGTGGGCGTTTCTATCACGATCGTAGCATGCCAGCAACCAGGGCTGTAGTGTCGAGCGGTTGCCGTTTGCCGATCGCGGCGAAAGACCTTATGTTTGCAGCTGCCACACGCGTGGCGCGCAAGCACTCGTAGCTCAATGGA
The DNA here is from genome assembly GCA_035550355.1 of Pirellulales bacterium. Taxonomy (GTDB): domain Bacteria; phylum Planctomycetota; class Planctomycetia; order Pirellulales; family PNKZ01; genus DATAXP01. The sequence goes on along the minus strand of DASZPI010000894.1, from coordinate 587 downwards.
TAGAGCATTGGTCTTCGGAACCAAGGGTTGGGGGTTCGAGTCCCTCCGAGTGCGCTAGCCGTTGCTGACGGCAGAATTTATTGGACACGCAGCGGGGGCGTGCTACCATGAGGGCGCGTGCCGTGGCGATTCGCCGGCGTTGTTTACGCCGCCTAAAACGCGGCGCCGTTTTGAATCCGAGCGCGGCACGCTCAATTTTGGCCTCTTCTCTGTTCCGGCCCCGCCGCTCGTGTCCCGCACGGACGGCGGGGTTTTTGTTGGCAGCCCCCACCGATCCCACGCGCGATGACGGCCTGTTGCTGGACCATCGACCAAAGCCAGGCTCGTTTGACGTTCGGTCCGCTGACCGCTCGCGTCGAGCTGGCCGCCCCGCGTCCGGCGCTGGCCGACGTGGTGTATCGCGGCCGAGCGATCGCCGCCGCCCGGCTGTTGGGCGTCGAACTGGGTAGCGCCGCGCTGGCGCCCGACGATTGCTACGCCCGCGGCGACGATCTGGTGGCGACCTATTCGCCACGGGCCGACCATCGTGTGCAGGTGTACTGGCGCTGCCGTCGGGTGCCCGACCAGCCCGAGGCGGTCGTCGTCGA
>DASZPI010000893.1:0-4213 GCA_035550355.1 Pirellulales bacterium | reverse complement strand
AGCCCCGCGACGACGAAGCAGCAATGGTCAAACAGATGCGTACCTTGGCAGGCCAGCGACCGCGGTTCGGTTATCGACGGATCGCGGCGTTGTTGCGCCGCGCGTCGTGGCGGGCGAGCAACACGCGGATTTTGCGGCTGTGGCGTCGCGAGGGTTTGAAAGTGCCGCAGAAACGCCGGAAAAAGCGGCATTTGGGCACCAGCAATCAAGCGTGCCACGTGCGTCGCGCCGCCCACAAAGATCACGTCTGGTGCTGGGACTTCGTGTTTGATCGGACAGTAACCGGCAGCCCGCTCAAGTGGCTGTCGATCGTAGACGAGTACACGCGGGAGTGTTTGGCGTTGAAGGTGGATCGCAGCATCACCAGCGAAGATGTGATCGACACGCTGGCCGAGCTGTTCGCCATGCGTGGTGTGCCGCAAGCGATTCGTAGCGACAACGGCCCCGAATTCGTGGCAACGGCGATCCAGTGTTGGCTGGGCCAGGTCGGCGTCGAGACGCGGTACGTCGCGCCAGGCAGTCCGTGGGAGAACGGCTATGCCGAAAGCTTTCACAGTCGCCTGCGTGACGCGTTCTTGGCCGTCGAGGTGTTCGAGAGTCTGACCGCAGCACGGAAGCTGAGCACGGCTTGGAAGGACGATTACAACCACCACCGACCGCACAGCTCGCTCGGGTATGTCACCCCTGCCGAGTTCGCGGCTCGCTGTGCTGCTTCCGCTCCGGCTTCGGCTACGCCTCAGCCTACGCTCCAGCAGCACAGCGAAGTTCCCCTAACCCAAACCTTCATACCGACTGGTACAGAAATTTAAGGCCGGTCAGCGCAGCAGAGAACCGGAAGCGAGATTAAGCAACGAAACAGGGCGAATCCTTTCGCGAGAGAAAACCATCTACCGCGCCGTCCAAAGGCATTCACCGTAGGCTTAGCTCGATCCCATTTCCCTGCTTCACGCACTTCTCGACGCACGCAAGATGAGCATAGAACACGTCGTAATTGTCGTTGCGGGCTTCCAGTGAGACCGTGATCGGGTCGGCGCCCTCGAGTGCGATCGGCTCGCCGCAGAAACAGCACGGCCCCACGGGTGCGAAGTCGAAGTCGAGATCCTCATTGGCCATTGCGTGTGCCTCCATGCTGCTGCCCCAAATGTGTGGGTGGCATTCTAACGCACCTGAACAGGCCGTGGCCAGCAATTAAAAAAGCAAATCCTCGCCCGCGGCGACCGGCTCCATCAGCGCAGGCCCTTGGTTGCGGACGTTGCCGACCGCCTTGCCGACGGGCCATGACTGCATCTCCTCGCCGGGAAACTGCGCGAGCATCGGCTTAAGTTCTTCTGGGTCGTTGACATTCGGGGCGAGCCAGTGGTCGACCGCGTGTCGTGGCAAGATCACGGGCATTCGGTCATGCAGCCTGCCCATCATGTCGTTCGCGTCGGTGGTGCAGATTGTGCAACTATCAATCGGTCCCTCGGGCGAATTCCACGTTTCCCAAAGTCCGGCAAAGGCCATCTGCGCGCCGGACTTCAAGCTGATGAAGTGAGGCTGCTTGTCGTCGCGGCGCCACTCGTAGAAACCGTCAGCCATGACCAGGCACCGTCGTCTCTTGAAGGCATTGCGAAAGGCTGGCTTGGTATCGACCGTTTCCACACGAGCATTGATACACGAGTTGCCGATCTTGGCATCCTTGGCCCAGGACGGGATGAGCCCCCACTTCGCCTTGAAAAACTCGCGATCCTCACCGTCGCGGATGCACAGCACCTTCTGTGTGGGCGCGATGTTGTACGCCGGCACCCAGTCGGGGTCGTCGAATGTCCGGGCGACTTCGAAGACTTCGGCCCAGAGGCGCGGATTCGTGAAGAGGTTGAAACGGCCGCACATCAGAAGCCTCGGCGCCGGTGCATTGCCAGCAACGCCAAGCCGCCGAGCGCGGCGAGGATGAGCGTGGAGGGTTCGGGGGTTGGCACGATCGCCAACGCGAAACCCGGAGTGAATAGCGGTCCGGTCCCATGTGAGCCCTGCGAGACTATCGTACGATTTCCGGTCAACGGATCGATGGCCAGTATGGGAAATTGGACGGCAAAGGAAGCACTTTGAGCGGTATAGATCGTGCCGTCCGAGGCAATTGCGAGTTGACATGCAACACCGACGGCGAGGCTGGGGCCAGTACCGACGCTGTCGCTGCTAACGATGCTGCGGTTGCCCGTTACTGGATCAATGCTCAAGAGAGGGCCCATGTTGTTGTTCACGATTAGTTTTCCGGCAGCGTCGATTACAACATCTACTGGCGAGTTCAGCGACGGCCCCGTCCCAACGGTCGCGGAAGAGATCGTTGCCCGATTTCCTGTTGTCGTGTCTACACTGATAATCGAGCCGAGAGTGGCGTTGGCAACGAATAAATTCGCACCAGAAGGCGCAAACCCTTCAGAGTTTATTGCGGGCCCAACGCCTTGCCCCGTACCGGAGACAAGCGTGCGATCACCGGTCGACGGGTCGACGCTGACAATCGGGCCGCCCGACATCAGGATCGTATTGTCGACATAGAGAGCACCAACGTAGCCAGAGATTGGACCGGAATTCTTAAAGGCAAGACTGACTAATGTGCGATTCCCGGTTGTCGGGTCAATGCGGAGCAACTCGCCGCCATTAACGGGGTCGTTTTGGTCACTCGCTACAAGAAGTGAACCATCGGGGGCGAATGTAATCGCGGTTGGAAAGAACGAAAAGTTTGGACCAGTCCCCGTCGTGAGATCGGAAATGATCGTGCGATTGCCCGTCGTCGGATCGATTTCAAGAATTCCGTAATCGAACGAGGTCGGCGAAGCGCCTATGTTAGCGCCAATGAGCAAATCGCCAGGCTGCAACGTAATGGCCCGGGCCGTCGTCGGCGCAACAATCGCCGCGCTCAGGAAAAGTGCTGCCGAAAGAAACCGCCGACGAGGAAGCGTGTAGCTTGAAAGCATTGTTGTACCTTTAAAGGCAGTTATGTTCGCGCAGGCGTAGCCCACGGTGTGGATGTGCGAAAATGTGGAGCACCGGCAAAGAGGCTCAGCGACTGACTACCGTGTCAGCGATCGCGAACGGGCCGGATCTAAAAGGAAGGGCAGTAGCTTGCTCCGGGATAGTCGACGTGGGTAGAGCCTAACCCGGTCCGCAGCCCGTGGCAAATAAAAGCACATCTCGGGAAGCACTGCAGCGGTTCTACGAACAACTCACGGCGGTTCGGGACGGCACATCGACGCCGCAGCGAACCGTCGGCCAGCCGTTAATGGCCGTCGACCGTGCCAACGCCGAACTCGACAAAGCCGGCCGGTAGTCGCCCACTAATGTCAAGAGCACTCGCTTCAAAGGGCGTTGCCGGGCAAGCCAACGAGCGACAGTGAACCATTTTTGTCAGTGGCGGGGCGCCCGGCATCGTAAGCCGCCCAACGCTCGGCCCGCCGCAGCGTTACCTGTTCGATCTCTGCCACCGCCTCGGCCTTTAGCGAGCGTTCCACGGCGTCGAACGCTCTCTGACGATCCTGGTAGCCCACTTGGTACTCACGCCGCATTCCGGCGATCACAGCCGCGTCACGCCGGCGTAACTCGGCAAGCTGGCCGTGCAGCTTCGCGCGAGCCTGACGTGCCGCCTCGCTCTTGAACGCCGCCTCGCTCGCCTCGCGATCCCTGGCCATTCTCACTTTGGTGGTGCGCTCCCGAACTTCCCGCTCTGCAGCCGACCAGGCGGAAGCTCGAATCCAGCGTGCTTCACGGGCGGGATCCGGGGCGTAAATCACTCGCACCATGTTCCGCGACCTCTCGACGTTGGTCTGGTCGTCGGCCGCCTGAAACTCCATGGCCGCCATCATCGTGGTGCTTGCATCGTTCCATTTCGCAAGGAAGGCCTCGATCTTCGCCACCAGTTCGTTCTTGGCCCGCTGCCGTGCGTCCTCTTCAGCAGCCCGAAACAACTCATCGAGTTCGGCCTGGACGTTCCTGATTCGGACGTCGGCCTCGTTTCGAATCTTCGACTCGGCGATTGAGAAGTCCGCCCGGCGCCTGAGATGCTCAGCTTCGTACTTGGCCATGCCGGCTTGCCACGCCTGCCGGTCCACATCGCGTCTGTATCGCTCGATCGCCGCCCGACGATCCTCGATTGTCCACCGTTCGTGCGCGTCGGCTCGAATGCGCTCCTGCTCGTTGAGAAATGCCAGGTAGGCCAGCAGATCGGGTGACGCAGCCT
>DASZPI010000892.1:0-3934 GCA_035550355.1 Pirellulales bacterium | reverse complement strand
GACCGAGCCGGCATACACGTGAGTCGCGCAGGCACAATCGCCGCGGAAATGCGAGAACGCCGTGCAGCCGATCGATCCACAACTCGCGACGAGCAGCCCCAGCAGCAAACCGCTGTGGAGATAACGACGACGAAGAGTTTGCGGGCTGTACATGACGTGCCGTCCGAATTCGATGCTGGAACTGGTGTCCTTGCATCGCAATCGGCCGCGGGCAACGTGAATGTTTAGTCGTTGGAGGTTGGCGGTCCGCCCGGGGCCGGCTCGCGGGCCGATGCTGCGGATGGCGGTAACTGTGCGGTCACTTCGGCCAAGAATGCCGCGAGGCGGTCGGTGCACATTAAGGCGTTTTCCTTGAGCCGCCACATGTCCTTGATGCTTCCCGGTCGTTGCCACAACGCGCTGGTCGCCGCTCCCAAGCGCGAGGCCGTGGTTTTTTGGTTGACCAGGTTCAGCACTTCCGGGGGCAAGGCTTCGTCAACCGGATCGCTGACGACGCGCACGCATAGGAACCGCGCCTGCGCGACGCGGCATGCCTCGGCAACCGACCACGACTCCATGTCGATTGCCAGTGCCCCGTGCTCGCGGCCGAGCCTGCGCTTTTCGTCGGCCGAGGCGATGATGCGATCGACCGTCAGCAACCGCCCGACATGCACACCCGGCGTCGCCGCCAAGGCCTGGGGATCGACGCGGAGATCGACTCTGAGCCGATGCCCGGCCGAATCGACGATTTCGTCGGCCATCACGATATCGCCGCGCTTCAAGCGTGGATCGACGCCGCCAGAGAACCCGGCCGAGATGATCCACGCCGGCTGGTGTCCGGCGATGAGAATTTCAGTGCCGCGGATTGCCGCTTCGCGACCGACGCCCGCTTCAACGATCGTCACGTTTCGTCCGGACAGGGTCCCGCGCCGAACGACGCAGCCGCGCGTGCGTGTCGTGCGAAGCGTCGAGAGCAGATCCGCCAGGCCGCCGCATTCGATGCCCAACGCGAAGACCAGGCCGACGTCGCAGTGCATCGACTCGGGCTCGTTCGGCGGGCTTGGGCCCGGTTGCTCGCGCAAATGTTCCGCGAGCTTTGACGTCGCTTGCTGCTGGATCCAATTGCGAACGAACGATTGCCAAACCATACGGTCTAGTTTAGCACCGGCAGATCGACGAGGTGCGACCTGTTTTCGTTCGTGGCCGGCTTTGGCGCGTCGAGATCGAGATACTCGTCGGCCGCACGCAGCGCCTCGGCCGATTCGCGACGGGGACCGAACATGGTCAGCCGCGCAGTGCGCAGCAGGCCTTTCCACGAGCCAAAGGTCTCGGCGACCGCGGTTGGTTCATAGCCGCAATGCACCATGCAATCGCGGCATTTCGGGTTGCCACTGCGCTTGCCGTAGGCGCTCCAATCGGTCGTATCGAGCAGCTCTTGGAAACTAGCCGCATAACCTTCGCCCAGCAGATAGCAAGGCTTTTGCCAGCCGAACAGGTTGTACGTCGGCGTCCCCCAGGGGGTGCATTCCAGCTCGAGCTTGCCGCGCAGGAACTCGAGGAACAGCGGCGAGAGATTGAACCGCCAGCCGCGTTTCGGATTCGAAAGCAGGCGATAAAACAGCCGCACCGTCTTTTCGCGCTTCAGGAAGCTATCCTGATCAGGCGCCTTTTCATAGCTGTAGCCCGGCGAGATCATCATTCCTTCGACGCCCAGTTGCATCATCTCGTCGAAGAACTGTCGGAAACGGCGCGGATCTGCGTGATCGTAGAGCGTGGTGTTGGTCGTGACGCGGAACCCTCGGGCCAGCGCGGCGCGAATGGCGCGCACGGCAATGTCGTACACGCCATCGCGGCATACGGCGGCGTCGTGCTCTTCGCGCGGGCCGTCCATGTGGATCGAGAACGACAGGTACTTCGACGGCGTGAAGCGGGGCAGGCACTCTTCAAGCTTCAGCGCATTGGTGCACAGGTAAATGTACTTCTTGCGCGCCACGAGCCCCGCGACGATCTCGTCGATTTGCGGATGCAGCAATGGTTCCCCGCCCGGAATCGACACCATCGGCGCGCCGCATTCATCGACTGCGCGGAAGCACTGCTCGGGCGTGAGATGCCGGCGCAATACGTCGGCCGGAAATTGAATCTTGCCGCAGCCGGCGCACGCCAGGTTACAGCGAAACAACGGCTCGAGCATCATCACCAGAGGATAGCGCTCGCGCCGGCGAAGGCGATTGCCCACGACGTACCGAGCGACGGTCCACATTTGCGAAAGCGGAACAGGCATGATGGTCGGTCGTCCGTGTTAGTGGTCGGCCAGCGGCAACGCATACATCGCTTTACCGGAACTGCCCTCGTTCCGCTGCCCTGTGCCGGCCCTGGCCGCCCAGCGGCTCAGCGCCATCAACGGGAAGTACATCGGGTACATGTGGTAGCGCAAGTAGAAGACCCGCGGGAAGCCGGTACCGGTGAATTCCGGTTCGTCCCAGGTGCCGTCGTCGCGCTGGCGATGCACCAGCCAGCGAATGCCGCGCGCCACGGCGGGATCGTCTTTCCGACCCGCCGCGAGCAATCCGAGGATGGCCCAAGCGGTCTGCGAGGCCGTTGCCGGGCCCTGCCCTTTCAACCGCGGATCGTCGTAGCTATTGGCACTCTCGCCCCAGGCGCCCGAAGGCTGCTGGCACGAAACGAGCCAATTCGCACCCGCGACCATGCACGGATCGTTGTGCGGCACGCCGACCTCGTTCAGACCGATCAGCACCTGCCAGGTGCCATAAATGTAATTCACTCCCCAGCGGCCGAACCAACTGCCGTCGGCCTCTTGGTTCTTGCGCAAGTACTCGACCGCGCGATCGACTGCCGGCGACCCGACCCGGTGACCCAGCATGCCCAGCGCTTCGAGCACGCGCGCCGTGAGATCGGGAGTGCTGGGGTCGGTCATGGCGTTGTGATCGGCGAACGGCACGTAGCACAGGAACTGGCGGTCGTTGTTCCGGTCGAAGGCCGCCCAGCCGCCATCGCGATTCTGCATGGCGAGCATCCATTGCTCGGCGCGCACGATGGCCTTGGGCAGCCGGTTGAGAATCGCGGCCCGCATCGCGCGGTCCATCCGTCGTTCGTCGGATTCGAGTGTCGCTTGTGTTTGGTCGTCGACCACGCTGAGATCGAACAGTTCGTCGTGCGCCAGGCGGACTTCGCGGCGCGGTTGATTCTCGGCTTCGTGCGCGTACTGGCTCACCAGCGACATGACGACCATCGCCGTGTCGTCGAGATCAGGATAGAAATCGTTCGCGTGCTCGAAGCACCAACCTCCGGGTTCGGCGTTTACGGTTTCCGACCAGTCGCCCGGCTGCGCGATTTGCATTCGGAGCAACCAATCGACCGCGCGCATCACGGCCGGATGATCGGGCGCTACACCCGCGTCATCGAGTGCTCGGAGTGTGATCGACGTGTCCCAGACAGGCGATTTGCACGGCTGCAGCCGCAGCGTGTCGTCTTCTTCCAGGAACAATCCTTCGAGCCGTTCGTAGCAGTAGCGCAGCTCGGGCGAGTCGTCGCGGTAGCCCAGGCAGCGCAGCGCGATGATGCTGAAGATCATCGGCGGAAAGATCGCCCCCAAGCCGTCGCTGCCGGTGAATCGATCGACCATCCAACGTTCGGCCTTGGCCAATGCGCGACGGCGCAATGGCAGCCAATTGCGTTGTTCGCAAACTTTGATGACTGCATTGATGCTGCGGAAAAAGCGATCCCAACTAAACAGCCCCGTGCCGCCTTTCAGTCCAACGCAGCGCAGCGGCGGCCAATTCTCCGGACGCTTGAAGAACAGTTCGCGAATGCCGAAACGCGGATCAATGCGCTTCACTGGTTTGTGCGCCGCCATGATCGCCAACGGGACGACGATCGTGCGGCTCCACGAGCTCATGGCATACAAATTGACCGGAAACCAATTTGGCAGCAGCAC
>DASZPI010000891.1:0-3304 GCA_035550355.1 Pirellulales bacterium | reverse complement strand
CAGCGCGTCGCCGCGGTACAGGTCGAGCCCGCAGGCCGCAGTGAACTGGCCGGCATGCAACACCGAGGTGGTCCACTGCTGGCCGATCGGAAAGACATGCGAATTCTCGCCCGACGCAGCGACGTCGTTCTGCAGCGCCGGCAGCGCGAGCAACGGATTCCGCCGCACGTACTGGTCGGCCATCACCAGGTGAATGCACGGATTGCGATTGCTGACCACGAACCGGTTGCCGTAATCGTCGAACGTGACGCCGAACTGGCCGGTGCCGGTCACCGCCTCGGCCCGGCCGGTGCGCGGATCGAACCGCAGGTCGCGGCTGCGAAGCGAAATCGGCTCGGGCGTTGGTACTTTCTTCGATTCGACCATGCCGCCGCGCATGCCCGAGGCAACGTAGATGTAGTTGTCGAGCGCAAAGCGCGGATGGTTCACGCGCAACTGGGGGTTTTCTTCGGTGAAACCCGTGAACCAGGTTTCGTTCACATCGGCGCGGTGGTCGCCGTCGGTGTCCTTCATGTACAGGATCTTGCCCGAGACGGTCACAAACACGCCGCCACGCCACGGCTGCAAGCCGGTGGCGAACAACAAATGGTCGGCAAAGATATGCGAGGTTTCGTAGCGGCCGTCGCCGTCGCGATCTTCGAGCAGCCGAATGCGCGAGCGCGGCTTTTCACCCTCGGCCGGAGGGTTCGGGTAGTCGCGCATCTCGACGACCCACAGCCGGCCGTCTTCGTCGAACCTTAAGGCGACGGGGTCGATGACTTCGGGTTCGGCGGCAACCAGCTCGATCCGCAAACCTTCGGGAAGAACAAACTGTTTGAGTGCCTCGGCAGGCTCGAGCGGACTTTTGACCGCGTCGGCGGCGGGCACCGCAGACACGGCCGACAGCCAGGCCGCAGACAACAGCAACAGCGAAAACAGCGATCGGAGGGACATCAGCACAAGTCCTTCGACGAATGGTAGGCGGGGCTCAAGGGGCCTGGGGAGGCCTGGCGGGATGTCTGGCCATTATAACCGAACACACGGCGCTGGCGAGCGTTGCGTTCGGCGAAGGATTCCGCCCAATTCGTGAAACGAAACCGGCCGTTGCACGTCGAAGGGGGTAGAACTTATCCCTGAACAGGTTGCGCCTGGGTGCGGAGGAATCGCATGCCGCCCAATGATTCGCAGGCCCTGTCCGCCGTCGGTCCTACGCGCCACCGCGAATGGGTGATGTCGCTCGTCCAGCGGTACGAACCCCGACTTACACGCTATGCCGAGCGGCTGACCGGCGACCTGCACTCGGCCCGCGACGTGGTGCAGCACGTGTTCCTGCGGCTGTGCGACGAATCGGCCGACTCGATCCAGCGCCCCGAGGCCTGGCTGTACACGGTCTGCCATCGCCGGGCGCTCGACATTCGCCGCCAGGCCATCAGGCTGGTGCAGCTCGAAACTTCTGACCATGCAGCCGATGGACACGCCCGACGCACCGACCCGACCAGTCGCGAGCGCGACCCGTATCGAGCGGCCGAGCTGAAGGAGACGGGGCAGCTCCTTCAGCGCGCCGTCGACTTGCTGCCCGAAGCCCAGCGCCAGGTGGTGAACCTGTGGGCCGAGGGGTTCTGCTACCGCGACATCAGCCAAATCCTGGGGCGCGGCGAAGCCTACATCCGTGTGCTGATGCACCGAGCGCTGGCCGAGCTCCGCCGGCACCCGTTTGCCCGGCAGTTCTTAACCGACGCCGCCGTCGCTGCGTCGCCGAATCCCGAATCCTGACTCTCGACCCCCAACCCAATCATGAATAAAGCACAATTCACCGCCTACGCCTTGGGGCAGCTACCCGAGGCCGAGCGCCAAGAAGTGGAAAAGCAGATGGACCGCGAAGAGGCCAAGCAGTTGGTGCGCGACGCCGAGCGGCTTGGTCAAGTACTGCGCACCGAGCGTGCGGGCGAGCTGTTGCCAGATCGTTCGACGGCGCTGATCGCGGCAATCGGCGATCGCTTGGCGCCAATGGTCGTGAAGCCGCGCGAATCTTTCATTCGCCACGCCATCGTGCCGGCGGCGTTGGCGGCAACGCTATTGTTGAGTGTGGTTGCGGTGAGCTATTGGTACTCCGGCGACGTACGAGTGGCGCAGACCTCAGGCCTTCTCCCTGCGGGAGAAGGTGGCCGAAGGCCGGATGAGGGTGCAGCGGGTGCGACGCTGACTGCCGCTTCTCCCTCACCCGTCTCGGTCGCCGCGACCGAGACACCCTCTCCCGGAGGGAGAGGGGTGAACGCACAGGACTTATCCGCTAACGCGAACCTTCGCCTCGAGCGCGAGGCGGTCGATAAGCTGGTGCGTCAACTCATAACGCCGGACACGAAGGACTTGCCGGCGCAGGCCGCGGCAGGCGGAGCGCCTTTGGTTTCCAACAGTTCAGCTTCGACATTGCCATCGAATGAGCCAGCCCTGACGAAATCCGGCGCGGGCATGCTCATGCTCAACGGCTCGGATGTCTACACGGGTGGCACCACGGTTAACGTGGCAGCTGCTGTTGATGCGCCGTCGGCGGCTCCCGCGTTGGCTGCCCCCTCGCCCGCGAACCCCCAATCGCACATCGTTGGTGGCACCATGGGCGGGATCGGTGGCATGGCCGGCGGGCTCGCTCCGATGCCGGGCATTCAAACCAAGCAAGAAGCGAATAATTTCGGGTTCTACAGCCGCACAAATGTGGCGCAGTCGGTCGAGCTCCTGCACTCCGACGCCGCTGCGAAGGCAGCCGAGAAGCCAAAGGACGCGTTCGGCAAGGATCGCGACTTCAACACCGAAGCCTACGACGTGATCGTCGAGAATCCGTTCGTTCGCGTCGCCGACCAGCCGCTTTCGACCTTTTCGATCGACGTCGATACGGCCAGCTACGCGAACATGCGGCGGTTCCTGATGCAGGGGCAGTTGCCGCCGCCGGGAGCGGTGCGGATCGAGGAACTCATCAATTACTTCACCTACGATTATCCCCAGCCCAGCGACAAGCGGCCGTTCTCGGTGGCGGCCGATGTGGCCGCGTGTCCGTGGAACGAGAAGCACCGGCTGGTGCGCATCGGCCTGAAGGGGCGCGAGATCGATCGCGACAATCGCCCGGCCAGCAACCTGGTGTTCCTGCTCGACGTGTCGGGCTCGATGCAGCCCGAGAACAAGCTGCCGCTGGTGAAGCGCGCCTTGCAAATGCTGGTCGAGCAGCTTACCGAGCGCGACCACGTGGCGATCGTGGTGTATGCCGGCGCCTCGGGGCTGGTGCTGCCGTCGACTACCGGCAACGAACACAAGACCGTGCTTGCGGCAATCGAGC
>DASZPI010000890.1:0-15898 GCA_035550355.1 Pirellulales bacterium | reverse complement strand
CTTCAGCCCGCGGCAGTGCGATTTGATGATCGTTGCCGGCCGCGTGGTGATGAAGATGATGCCGGTCTTGCAGCGCATTTGGGCGCAGATGAACGAGCCGAAGTGGTGCATCTCGATGGGCGCCTGTGCGAGCACCGGCGGCGTGTTCGACACGTACTCGGTCGTGCAGGGCATCGACCGGTTCATTCCGGTCGACATGTATGTTCCCGGCTGTCCGCCGCGGCCCGAGCAACTGATCCAATCGATCATCGATCTGCAAGACAAAATTCAGCGCGAAGGCACGGTCACCGGCAAGGAGTTCGCTGTCTCGGCGCGACAGCAGCGCAAGCGAGCGTTGATCGAGCTGCCGGTCGTCCAAGCGCCGATGCATCTGCATATCAAATAGGAGAATGCAAAGTGCACAATACAAACTGCAGAAGGTCCGAAATTCTGCGGTTTGCGAGTTGCATTTTGCACTAAGCACACATGGCCGGGACAAAACCTGAAACCATTGCGGCGCTTAAGAGCGCCTATCCCGAGTTGGCCACGAGCGAATTTCGCGGCGCCACGCGCGTCGTCGTGCCTCGCGACGGCCTGCAGGCGGTGATGAGCATCCTGCGCGACGAGCGCGGATTCGATTACCTGGTCGACATCACCTGCGTCGACTATCTGCACTACGACGGCGCCAGCGACCGGTTTGGCCTGGTGTACCTGCTGGCTTCGACCATCACCAACGAACGGCTTGCAGTGCGCGTGTTCGTGAACGAGCCCGACCTCACGGTTCCCTCGATGGTGCCGATGTGGAAAGGGGCCGATTGGATGGAGCGCGAAGTGTTCGACATGTTCGGCATCATCTTTGCCGGCCACCCGGATCATCGCCGCATCCTGATGCCCGAGGACTCGACTTGCTTCCCGCTGCGCAAAGACTACCCACTGCAAGGCCGCGGCGAACGCCACAATCTGCCGGTGCTGACGCGCGCGGAAACCTAGCGCGAATGACGAATGTCGAATTCCTAATGACCAAAGAATTCCTAATGACGAATGACGAAACAGCGGTTGCCATTCGTCATTCGTGCTTCGTCATTCCTTCGACATTCGTCATTCGACATTAGCCCTTCGCAACACTATGCCTTTAACCCTTGCCGACGTTCAAACGCACGACCTCGCTCACGACGAAGCGCAGGACTATTTGTGGACGCTGAACTTCGGGCCGCAGCACCCCGCCACGCACACCACGCTGCGCCTGGTGCTGAAGCTCGACGGCGAGCGCGTCGTCGATGCGATGCCCGACATCGGCTACTTGCACTCGGGTTTCGAGAAGCTGGGCGAGCACCTGGACTACAACCAGTACGTCACGATCACCGATCGGATGAACTACATCTCGCCGATGGCCAACAACATCACTTGGCACACGACGGTCGAGAAGCTGCTGGGCATCGAGGTCACGCCGCGCTGCCGCTGGGTGCGGACCATGATCGCCGAGCTGGCGCGCATTCAAGACCACCTGCTATGCAACGGCGCCGTGGGGCTCGATACCGGCGCGTTCACGTACTTTCTGTACGCCTTCAATCGCCGCGAAGACCTGTACGACATTTTCGAAACGCTCTGCGGAGCGCGGTTCACCAATAGCTGGACGCGCGTCGGCGGAGCGATGCAGGACATCGGCCCGGTGACGATCGAAAAGATTCGCGCCTTCGTGCGCACCTTCCCGAAAACGCTCGACGATATGGATCGGCTGCTGAACCGCAACCGCATCTTCATCGATCGCACGAAAGGCGTGGGTGTGCTCAGCAAGGCGGACGCGATCAGTTACTCCAGCTCGGGGCCGATTGCCCGCGCCAGCGGCGTGACCCGCGACCTGCGCAAGGACGAGCCGTACCTGGCCTATGCGGACCTCGACTTCAATATCTGCTGTGCGACCGCGGGCGACTGCTTTGCGCGTTACATGGTGCGCAATGCCGAGCTGCGCGAGAGCCTGAAGATGGTCGCGCAACTTGTCGAGAACATTCCGGCCGGGCCGATGAACGTGGGGATCGACGAGCGGACCACGCTGCCCGACAAGCGCGCGGTGTACTCGACGATCGAAGGCACGATTTCGCACTTCGAGCTGGTGATGGCCAACCGCGGCTTTGAAGTGCCGCACGACGAAGTGTACGGCGCCAACGAGACCGCCAACGGCGAGCTCGGCTTTTACCTGTCGGGCGACGGCAGCAACCGCGCCTACCGTGCCCGCTGCCGCCCGCCGTCGTACATCCACTTCCAGTTGTTCCCGCCGTTGATCAAGGGTCACACGCTCTCGGACGTAGTGGCAGTCCTCGGCAGCCTGAACATCATCGCCGCGGAGCTGGACCGATGAGGAATTGCCGAATGCAGATCGCAGAATGCAGCATGTGGGCGGCGCTACTGGCGCTGGCACTTTGCGCCGTATCGACCGAGGCGCGCGAGATCAGCGTTCCTAAGCACCATGCAACGATTCAAGCGGCGATCGATGCGGCGGCCGACGACGACACGATCATCGTCGCGGAGGGAACGTACACCGAAAAACTGAAAATCGCCGGTAAGAAACTCACGCTCGCTTCGACCGACTACTTTCGCAATGCCGACGACTGGCGGGTGGTCGAGAAGACCATTCTCGATGGCGGCCCTGATGGCAAGAAAAAGGGTGCGCCAATTGTCGAGGTCAAGCAGGGGGCTGAGTTGAAATTGATCGGGTTTACGATCCAAAACTCACACCATGCCGTGGTCGTCAGCGGCCGAATCGATGCCTCGCACAACCGGTTTGTCGAGAATGGCGACGCATTGAGCTTCGAGGACGGCCGCGGCCATGTCTCGCAAAACATCTTCGAGAACAACAGCGACGACGGCATCGACATGGACGGTTCGAGCGCCGCGGTGATCGAACGCAACGTCATCCGCAACAACAAGGACGACGGCATCGAGATTCGCCTGCACAAGTACCGCGGCCCGCCGCTCGAGATCGTCATCCGCAACAACACGTTCCAGGGGAATCGCGAAGATGGTTTGCAGTTGATCGACTACCCGGGAATGAGCGACCGCACGTTCCGCATCGAGCGAAACCTGTTCGCCGACAACGCGATGGCGGCGATCGGCACGATGGCCGACGGCAACACCAAGGAGAATTATGAAGGGGCCGACATGCTCGAGCCGGTGGCGATCGTGAACAACACGCTCGTCGGCAACCGGTATGGCATCACCGGCGGCGACAACATGCTGTTGCTCAACAACGTGATCGCCCAGACGGCCCAGAGTGCCTTAAAGCGTGTGCACGGCGACAGTGCCGCGGGCGTCAACTTGCTATGGAAAAACGGCGAGGATCTGGACAACTGCGACCTGTCGGGCGAGGCGTTCGTCGCCGCCGACCCGAAGCTCGACGCTCACTACAAGCCAATGGCCGGCAGCCCGTGCATCGATGCCGGCGCGGCCAGGTTCAAGTACAACGGCGAGGAGTTTGTCGTGCCCGAGGATTCGTACACCGGCAACGCGCCTGATCTGGGCGCCTTTGAATTCAAGAGATAACGCGACCGATGCCCGTTCTCACTCCCGAAATGGTCGAGCAGATCAAGGCGTACTTTCCGCGCTATCCGAACAAGCGCGCGGTAACGCTACCGGCCTTGCACGTGGTGAACGAACACCTGCGCTGGGTGCCGCTGGAGGCGGTCGTCGAGGTGGCGCAGCTCTTGGAGCTGGCCCCGGCCGAGGTGCAGGACACGCTCAGCTTTTACGGCTTCTTCAAGCAGGACAAGCCGCACGGCGAAGTGCGGGCCTGGGTGTGTCGCAGTATCAGTTGCGCCCTGCGCGGCGGCGAAGAGGTGCTCGAGCACATGTGCCACAAGCTGGGCATCAAGCCCGGCGAAACGACGCCCGACGGCAAACTGACGCTCGAGTTTGGCGAATGCCTGGGCGCCTGCGAATACGCCCCGTGCATGCTCGCCGGCAAGGAAGTGCACAAAGACCTGACGAACGAAAAGGCCGACGCGTTCCTGTCCTCCCTGAATCCCGACTCCTGAATCCCGACTCCCCGCTGCCGATGCCCTTCGAACCTGTACTGCTCGCGAACATCAACAAGCCCGATAGCCACACGCTGCGCGTCTACCGCGAAGCCGGCGGCTACGAGGGCTTGAAAAAGGTGCTGGCCGAAAACGATCCGGCCAAGTTCACCGAGACGGTGAAGAGCACGAACCTGCGCGGCCGCGGCGGCGCCGGGTTCCCCACGGGCCTGAAGTGGACGTTCTTACCGAAGAACCATCCCGGCCCGATCTACATGTGCATCAACGCCGACGAGAGCGAGCCGGGCACGTTCAACAACCGCTACTTGATGGAGCTCGACCCGCACCAGGTGATCGAAGGCATTATCCTGAGCAGCTTCGCGACCCGCGCGAGCACCGCCTACGTGTACCTGCGTTACGAGTACCCGCTGTCGCTCGAACGCATGCAAGGGGCGATCGACGAGTGCTACGCCGCGAACCTGCTCGGCAAGAATATCCTCGGCAGCGAGTTTTCGCTCGACATGTACATGCACCGCGGCGCGGCAGCGTACATCTGCGGCGAAGAGACCGGCCTGATCGAAAGCCTCGAGGGCAAACGGGCCTGGCCGCGCATCAAGCCGCCATTCCCCGCCATCGAAGGGCTGTTCCGCAAGCCGACGGTGGTGAACAACATCGAGACCGTGGCGTGCGTGAAGCAGATCGCCGATCGCGGCGCCGAATGGTTCAAGAGCATCGGCGTGCCGGCCGATCCGAACAACCCCCGCGATCCTGGCAGCTACGGTCCCAAGCTGTACTGCCTGAGCGGCCATGTGAACAAGCCCGGCTGCTACGAAGCGCCGCTGGGCATCACCTGCCGCCAGTTGATCGACGAGTACGGCGGCGGCGTGTGGAAGGGGCGCAAAGCCAAGGCGGCCATTCCCGGCGGCATCAGCATGGGGCTGCTGACCGAGGCCGAGCTCGACACGAAGCTCGACTTCGCCGGTCCCGGCAAGGTCGGCTGCCTGGGCCTGGGCACCGCGGCTGTGGTGGTGATCGACGACCACACCAGCATCGTCGACTTCCTGCACAACAGTTGCCGATTCTTCCAGCACGAGAGCTGCGGCCAATGCACCCCGTGCCGCGAAGGGACCGCCTGGGCGCTCGCGATGCTCAACCGCATCAAGGCGGGCAAAGGGCGATTGAAGGACCTCGACCTGCTGCTGGAAATCGGCGACTCGATCGGCATCATGCCGGGCACCACGATTTGCGGCCTGGCCGACGGTGCAGCGTGGCCCATTAAGAACGCGATCCGCAAATTCCGCGCAGAGTTCGAAGAGTACATCCAGCGCACCAACCCCACCGGTTACCTGCAGACCGAAGCGGTGCCGGCCCTGGTGCAGTTGGCTGGGGCGCACTGATTACACACACAAAACGCAACGCGGACGCACGAGAAGTTAATCACGAAAGCACGAAAACTCGAAAGCACGAAAACCGAGAAGCGGCAAAGATGATTCGAATTTGTCCCCTTTCGTGTTTTCACCCTTGCGTGCTTTCGTGATGGATCGGAACAGACCGAACTAACTGGCAAACGTCTATCATGGGTATTGTTCTCGTTGACGGCAAAGAAGTCGAAGTCGGCGATCATGAGCGCCTCAACGGCATTCAGGCTGCCGCACGCGCGGGGATCGACATTCCGCGCTACTGCTGGCATCCGGGGCTGACGGTCGTCGCCAGTTGCCGCATGTGCCTGGTCGAAAGCGGCACCCGCGATGCCGCCACCGGCAAGATCTCGATGGTCCCCAAGCTGGTGCCTGCCTGCCAAACGCCGGCCAAGGACGGCACGGTGTTTGTCACCAACAGCGAGAATGTTCGCAAAAGCCGGGCGATGGTCGAAGAGGACCTGCTGATCGATCATCCGATCGATTGCCCGATCTGCGACAAGGCGGGCGAGTGCCTGCTGCAAGATTATCACTTCGAGCATGGCCAGACCGCGCGCCGCGCCGACGTAAAGCCGTTCACCAGCCGGCGGCGCGAGATGGGCGACACCGTCACGCTGTTCGTCGATCGCTGTGTGATGTGTACCCGCTGCGTGCGGTTCACGCGCGAGATCACTGGCACCAGCGAGTTGCTTGTGATCAACCGCGGCAGCCACGAAGAGATCGACGTGTTCCCCGGCTATCCGTTGGAAAACAAAATGTCGGGCAACGTCGTCGACCTGTGCCCGGTTGGCGCCCTGGGCGACAAAGACTTTCTGTACCGCCAGCGCGTCTGGTTCATGAAAAAGCATCCGGGGGTTTGCACCCTCTGCTCGACCGGCTGCTCGATCTATGTGGAAGAGAACCAAGACTCGGTGCAGCGACTCAAGCCGCGCGAAAACCCGGCCGTCAACCAGTGGTGGATGTGCGACGAGGGGCGCTACGGCTGGCATTACGTGCACAGCCACGAGCGCGTGATCGAGCCGCGGCGTTGGAAGACCGACCCGCGCGGCGACGCCCACGCAGCGATCGATTGGCGCACGCTGGTCGACGAGCTGCCGATCGCGCTGGGCCAGGCCGGCAAGCTGGCCGTGGTGCTCTCGCCGCATCTGACGGTCGAAGAAGCCTACCTGCTGGCTAAGCTGGTGCGCTCGATCGATCTGGAAGCGGTGATCGCCTTGGGACCGGTGCCGGTGGTCGGCGAAGACGAGAAATTCAAGAACGGCTTCACGATCCATGCCGAGAAGTGCCCCAACCGCCGTGGCGTCGAGGCGGTGATTCAGCATTTCACCGGCACGGTGCTCGGTTGGAGCGACTTTCTGAACCGCGTCGACACCGGCGAGTTCGGCGGCGTGTGGGTCACGGCCGGCTATCCGCATCCGTGGATCGACGAGGAGGACGCGAAGCGGTTCGCCGGCATCAAGCAGCTCGTGGTGCAGGATCTGTTCGATTCGCCGCTGTGGGACCGCGCCCATTGGCAGATTCCCGCGGCCGCGTATCCCGAGCGCGAAGGCTCGTACGTGAATTTCCAGGAGCGGCTGCAATTTGCCCAGCGCGCGATCCGGCCGCCGTCGGGCGTGTGGGCCGACAGCTACTTGTACTGGCGGCTGTTGGCGATGCCGGGGCTTTTCAACGCCCGCAAGGCGCTGAGCGAAGTGGCGGCCGCCATTCCGTATTTCTCGCTGGCCGGCGCCGTGATTCCCGAGCAGGGAGTCGATTTAAAGCTGAACAAAATCGCTCCCGACGGCGTCGATCCCGCGTTCATGCCCAACGAAGGCGCACCGAAAGACAAGACGCAGACGATCGCCTGAGGAATGTCGAATGTCGAATGACTTGAGAAAAAGCGGAAAGCCGAAAGCGGAAAGCGGAAGACGCGCCGCTTGCGCCCGCTTTCGGCTTTCCGCTTTCCGCTTTAAATAACCATGCATCTCATCGCCATCATCGCGCTCGTAAAAATCGCCCTGCTGATCGGCGGCCTGATGACCGCCGCGGCGTACCTGGTGCTCTTGGAGCGCTGGATCGCCGCGTGGGTGCAGGACCGCATCGGCCCGAATCGCGTCGGCGTGCCGCTGACGAACATTCGCCTGTTCGGCTTGGGGCAGCCCTTGGCCGACGGGCTGAAATTCATCTTCAAGGAAGAGAACACGCCGGCCCACGTCGACCGCGTGCTGTTCACCGTGGCGCCGATCTCGATTCTCGCCGCCGCGTTGGCGATCTTCGCCGTGATCCCGTTCGGCAGCGTGCTGCCTGCCGACTTGGGCATTGCCGGAGTCGAGCAGCCGATTCAGCTCATCGTGGCGCCGAACGTCGATGTCGGCATGATCTACGTGTTCGCGCTGTCGAGCATCGCCGTGTATGGCGTGATCCTCGGCGGTTGGGCGAGCAACAGCAAGTACAGCTTTCTGGGCGGCCTGCGCAGTAGCGCACAGCTCATCGCCTACGAGCTGCCCTTGGGCCTCGGCATTCTGGGAATCGTGTTGATGACCGGCTCGCTGCGCCTGGAAAACATCATCGATGCCCAGGCGCACACCGGCTGGTGGAACGTATCTTTGCAGCCGCTGGGCTTCGTGGTGTTTTTGGTGGCGTCGTTTGCCGAGGCGGCGCGTCTGCCGTTCGATCTGCCCGAGGCCGAGCAAGAGCTGGTCGGCGGCTACCACACCGAATACGCCGGCATGCGATTGCTGATGTACTTGATCGCCGAGTTCCTGCACATGGTGGTGGCCGCGTTCTTGATCGTGATCCTGTTCTTCGGCGGCTGGCATTTCTGGGGCATTACCGGCACCGACCCCACGCACGTCACCTGGGTTGAAGCGATCCTGCGAATCCTGGTGCTGCAAGGCAAGGTGCTGGCCGTGGTGTTGTTCTTCATGATGGCCCGCTGGAGCTGGCCGCGATTCCGGTTCGACCAACTGATGAGCCTGGCGTGGAAGGTGATGCTGCCGCTGGGGCTGGTGAACGTGGTAGCCGTGGCGGTGCTGGTCGAATTCGGCTGGGACACCGTCGAGCGCCGCCTGGGCGTGAATCCGCTCGTGGCCGTGGGCGCCATGTGGGGCGTGGCCCTGGTGTCGTGGCTGGTGGCGGGAGCCTTGGCCCCGTTGGCGACCGATAATCGACCGAAGCTTTCAAGTGATGAGTTATGAGTGATGAAAGATGGATCAACTCATAACGCATAACCCATAACTCATAATTTCCACCATGCAAGCCAACGATCCGAACATCAAGTGGATTGAAGACCCGAAGCTGGGCCTCGCGGGCAAGATGTACTTGCCGCTGATCGTCCAGGGGCTGACCACCACCACGCGCCACCTGTTGGGCCCCAAGCGCACGGTCAGCTATCCCGAGCAGCGACCGAAGATCGATAATCCGTTGATCTATCGCGGCGTCCATCGCTTGAACAAGGACCAGCACGGCCGCGTGAAGTGCGTGGCCTGTTTCCTGTGTGCCACGGCCTGCCCGGCGCACTGCATCGATATCGTAGGCGCCGAAAGCCCCTGGCCCGATCGCGAAAAGTATCCCGAAAGCTTCTCGATCGACGAGTTGCGCTGCATCTTCTGCGGCATGTGCGAAGAGGCCTGCCCGGTCGATGCCATCGAGCTGACCAGCTTCTGCGACCTGACCGGGCGCAGCCGCGAAGAGATGGTCTTCGACAAGGAGAAGCTGCTGAGCGTGTACGACATGACGAAGGACGCCGAGCCGATGAAATCGCAGGCGCTGGGGGGCACTCTATGATCGACGATCCCGTCGTCGCCAGCGACCTGGGAGCGCAGTGGCCCTATGCCCTGGCCACGCTGCTGTTTGCCGCGGGCATGTGGCTGCTGCTGCCGCGCGGACGTCGCGGCGGTCGGCGCTTGGGCGCGGGGCTTGCCGCCGCGGGATTGGCGCTGCTGGTGCTGCTGGTCCATTTCGGCCTGACGATCCACGACCGCCCGCCCCGCAGCGTCGAGTTCACCGTCCCCTTTCCGGCGCTGGGCAGTTGGGCGCACGATGGCGTGTTCCTGATTCTGGCGGTGCTCACCGTTGGCTCGGCAATTTGCTCGGTCACGTTTCGTAGTCCGGTGTACTGCGCCATCTGGTTCGCGATGACGCTGCTGGGCACCGCCGGGCTGTTCTTCTACCAAGGGTCGCAGTTCTTGGGCGTCGCGACGATCGTCGTGTATGCCGGGGCGATCCTCGTGACCTTCCTGTTCGTGCTGATGCTGGCCCAACCCGAGGGACACGCCTTCTACGACCGCGTGAGCTGGGAAGGGCCGCTGGCGGCATGTGCCGGCGCCGTGATGGTCGGCCTGTTGACGATGACCTTCGCCGCCGCCTTTGCCCCGAATACCGAGCAGCAAGGATCGCCGCCGCGCTACGGCTGGCTCGAGCCGGCGATCGCTGCCGAGGCGCCTGCCGCGCGCAACGAAAATATCCTCGCCACCGAGCACGTCGCCTCGCTGGGCCGCACGTTGTTCAGCACGCACCTGATCGCCGTCGAGGTCGCGGGCACGCTGCTGCTGGTCGCCCTGGTCGGCGCGATCGCGATCATCGCTCACTCGCAAAAGACCGACGCCTCGTCGATCACGAACGAGCCGGCGGCCTTGCGCCCTCGGTCGACCGGAGGCGCCCATGGCTGAAATTCAACTCGTGTACGATTACCTCGTGGTCGGCGCGCTGCTGTTCGGCATCGGCCTGGTCGGCTTCCTGGCGCGGCGGAACATGATCGTGATGTTCCTGGCGGCCGAGATGATGCTGCAAGGCGTGAGCGTCAGCCTGGTGGCCTGGGGCCGGCTGCACAACCACTGGGGCGGGCAGATGCTCGTGCTGTTCATTCTGACCGTGGCAGCCTGCGAGGCGGGCATCGCCCTAGCCTTGGTGTTGTCGCTGTACCATCGCAGCGGACGCCTGGACATCGCCTTCTGGCAGACGCTGCGCGAAGCCAATCAGCCAGCGTTCGTCGATCAGGAATTGCCCGACGAGGCCCACCCCAAGCCGACCTGGCCCGAGCTGCCCCCTTCGGGCATCGAGCCAAGGGTCGACGACGAGATCCTGGTCGAACGGGAGCACCGCATCCATGTCTAACACCGGGTTCGATACCGACGTGCTGATGGTGCTGATCCCGGCCTTTCCGTTGGCCGCGGCGCTCATCATCGGCATTTTCGGCCGTTACGTGCTCGGCGAGCGCAGCCACTGGCCGTGCGTGCTGGCCATCGCGGCATCGTTCGTATGCAGTTGCTTGTTGCTCAACGAGGTCGTATCGCTCGCGCACGAATCGCACGAGGGGCACGGCGTGGGCCTCGAAATCACCAACACGCTGTGGACCTGGGCCGACGTGGTCGATGCGTATCGCCCCGCGGCGCCGGCGGCCGGCAGCCCCGCAATCGCCCCGGCCGAGGCGAACTTCAACATCGACATTACCCTGCGGGCCGACCCGCTCACGTGCATCATGCTGTGCATGGTCACGTTCATTGCCACGCTCGTGGCGATCTACGCCAGCGGGTACATGCACGGCGATCCCGGCTACTGGCGGTTCTTCGCCTATGTGTCGCTCTTCGTGTTCTCGATGACCAGCCTGGTGAGCGTCAGCAACTTCGCGCTGCTGTACGTGTTCTGGGAAGCGGTCGGCGTGTGCAGCTACTTGCTCATCGGCTTCTGGTACGAGAAGCCCGAGGCGGCGGCCGCCGGCAAGAAGGCGTTCCTGGTGAACCGTGTCGGCGACTTCGGCTTCGCCCTGGGCGTGTTCCTGATCTGGACCACCTACGGCACGCTGAACTTTCACGACACCACCGCGCCCGACGGAAGCATCGTGATGGGCGTGCTCGGCCAGGCGCGGCTCAGCAATCCGGCATTGTTCGTTGGCGGCGCGACCGCCACGCTGATTGCCTTGGGCCTGATGACCGGCGCCGCCGGCAAGAGCGCCCAGTTCCCGCTGCACGTCTGGCTGCCCGACGCCATGGAAGGCCCCACCCCGGTCAGCGCGCTGATCCACGCGGCCACGATGGTCACCGCCGGCGTGTACCTGGTGACGCGCTGCACGCCGCTGTTTTATATGTCGCCCGATGCCCAGATGGTGGTGGCGGTCATCGGTGGGTTCACGGCATTGTTGGCCGGGCTGATCGCGCTGACGCAGAACGACCTGAAGCGCGTGCTCGCCTACTCGACGGTCAGTCAACTGGGCTACATGTTTTTGTCGTTGGGTACCGGCACGTTGATCGGCATCGTCGGCGGCATGTTCCACCTGTTCACGCACGCGTTCTTCAAGGCCTTGCTGTTCCTGGGCGCGGGAAGCGTGATGCACGCCATGCACCACATCATCGACATGCGCCGGTTTAGCGGCCTGCGGCACATCATGCCCTGGACGTTTCGCACGTTCTGGTTCGGCTCGCTGGCCTTGGCCGGCGTGGTGCCGTTCGCCGGGTTCTGGAGCAAGGACGTTATTCTGGCCGCCGTGCACGAACGTGGCCACGACAGCGGCGTGTTCGAAGTGCTGTATTTCGGCGCGTTGTTCACCGCATTTCTCACAGCGTTCTACACGTTCCGCGCCCTGTTCATGACCTTCTACGGGCCGACCAAGGTGCCGCACGAGGCGCACCACGCCCACGAATCGCCGCCGGCCATGACCGTGCCTTTGATCATCCTGGCGGTGTGCTCGCTCGTGGTCGGCGCGTGGTTCGAGTACACGCACGGCTTCGCCGCCTTTCTGGTGCAAACGCCGTCGCTGGCCTACGCGCCGGTGTATGGCGAGCATGGCGTGCACCAGGATGTATTCCATTGGGACATCGCAATCACGAGCACCATCGTGGCGCTGGCCGGCGTTGGCTTGGCCGCGTTCCTGTACCTCGGCCCGCGAACCGAGGTCACCAGGCTCGGCGAGTTCCTGCAATCGCCGGTCGGGTTCCGCGTGTATCAGCTTTCCTACGGCAAGTTCTTCATCGACCAAATCTACGCCGTCACGATCGTTTGGCCGCTGCGGTTGCTCGCGCTGCTCAGCTACTGGTTCGATCGCTGGGTGATCGACGGCCTGGTGAACTCGGTCGGCCGCATACCAGCGGCCATCGGCAGCGCCATCTTCCGTCCATTACAGACCGGCATGGTCCAGTTCTACGGCTTGGCAATGATGATGGGGCTGCTGTTCCTGCTGCTCTCGATGCTCATCTGGCAGCCGTTGGGATAGCAATCAGCAACGAGCAGTTAGCAATTAGCCTCACGAAAACTAGCAACTAGCTACTAACCACCAGCAACTTCGAATGAACCTTCTCGTCCTCACGATCTTTCTGCCGCTGCTGGGCGTCGTGGTCATCTGGGCCACGGCCGAGCTCGGGCGCAGCAGCGCGCGGCAAATCGCGCTGTGGACGTCGCTGGCCACGCTGGCGTTCGCGATTCCGCAGGTCTGTGGCAAGGCCAACGAAGTTGACCTTCCCTGGTTCGCCAACTCGGTGGTCGATATTCGCTTCAGCCTCGGGCTCGATGGACTGAGCTTGTGGATGTTCGGCCTGTCGGCGCTGCTCACCGTCACCGCGATTCTGGTGAGTTGGGAGGCCATCGAAGACCGCGCGCCGGCGTTCTACTGCACGCTGCTGCTGCTGGAATCGGGCATGTTGGGCGTGTTCGCCGCGCGCGACATCATCCTGTTCTACATCTTCTTCGAGTTCACGCTCATCCCGCTGTTCTTCATCATTGGCATCTGGGGGAGCGAAGATCGGCGGTACGCCGCGATCAAGTTCTTCCTGTTCACGTTGGCCGGCAGCTTGCTCACGTTCCTGGGGCTGGTGTCGATCGTGCTGTGGAATTACTTCCACGTCGAGCCGCATGTGCTCTCGTTCTCGATCCCCGCCTTGTCGCGCGATCTGGCCAGCCACCCGATCGATCCCAGCTTGCAGCTATGGATTTTCTTGGCGCTGTTCGCAGGCTTTGCGATCAAGGTGCCCCTGTTTCCGTTGCACACCTGGCTGCCCCTGGCCCACGTGCAGGCGCCGACCGCCGGCTCGGTGATTCTCGCCGGCATCTTGCTGAAGATCGGCACCTACGGCTTCCTGCGATTCAACGTTCCCATGCTGCCCGATGCCACCGTGGCCTGCATGCCCTGGCTGTTGTGGTTGAGCGTGGCCGGCATCATCTACGGGGCGCTCGTGTCGCTGGCGCAAAGCGACATGAAGCGGCTCATCGCCTATTCCAGCGTCAGCCACTTGGGCTTTTGCATGCTCGGCATCTTCGCCATCAACCCGCTCGGCGCCCAAGGCGGCACGTTGCAGATGATCAATCACGGGCTCAGCACCGGCGGCCTGTTCGCGATCATTGGCATGTTGTACGAACGCTATCACACGCGGCAGATTGCCGAGTACGGCGGCCTGGCCCGCAAGCTGCCGATCCTGGCGTTCTTCATGCTCGTGTTCACGTTCTCGAGCATCGGCTTGCCGGGGCTCAACGGCTTCGCCGGCGAGTTCTTGTTGCTCACCGGCATGTTCCAGCGTGGCTACGCCGACTCGCCGGCCATCTGGCACGGCCAATGGACCGCGATCGCCGTGATTGCGGTGTTCGGCGTGGTGCTGGGAGCGTGGTACATGCTGTGGCTGGTGCAGCGAGTGTTCTTCGGACCGCTGCACGAACCGGCCCACCACGGCGATGCCCACGATCACCATCACGCGGTTCCCGATATGAAGCCGCGCGAGATCCTGGCCCTGGCGCCGCTGGTGGTGCTGATGGTTTGGATTGGCGTTGCTCCGCAGCAGTTCCTGCGACCGATGGCTGCCGACATCGACCGCTCGATCGCCGCGGCGGCCCGCTCGTTCGACACCCGCTACGAAATGCACACCGCGCCGACGGCGGTCGTCGAGACTCAGCCCGAATCAACATCACCGCGCCAGCTCGCGGTCGGAGAAGAATAACGCGTGACGAGAGAAACCGTAGCCTACCTCCTGCCCGAGTTCGTGCTGATCGGCGCCGCCACGCTCATTTACATGCTGGGCGCGTTCATGCCGTCGGCCGACAACGCGCCGCGCAAAACTTGGACCGCGCTGGCGATCGTCGCCCTGCTCGTGGCCGGGTTTTTCCTGGGGAAGCCGTCGCTCGCCGCGCCCGAGTCGGGCCCGCTGGTGGCCGATCTGTTCGGCCACTATGTCCGCTGGCTCACGCTGGCCGTCGGTCTGCTGATGACGCTGATGGCCTCGCGATCGACGGCCGCCAGCTCGGCCGCCGAGTACCAGGGCACGCTGCTGATGGGCTTGGCCGGCACGATGATCGTCGCCAGCGCTCGCGACCTGGTGTTGCTGTTCGTGGGCCTCGAGCTGTTGTCGATTCCCACGTACGTGCTGCTGTACCTGGGGCGTCGCGATGCCGCCTCGCAAGAGTCGGCGGTCAAATACTTCTTTCTAAGCATTCTGTCGTCGGCGGTGCTGCTGTATGGCTTCAGCTTTTTGTACGGCGTGGCCGGCTCGACCGACCTGAGCGTGTTGCGCACCGTGTTGTCTCGCGCTCCCGAGCAACTGGGCGGTGCGCAGCTCATGGCCTTGTTGGCGCTGGTGCTGGTGATCGCAGGACTGGGTTTCCGCATCACCGCCGTGCCGTTTCACTTCTACGCTCCCGACGTGTACCAAGGCACCACGAACGCCAATGCCGGCATCCTTTCGGTGCTGCCCAAGGTGGTCGGCTTCGTCGCGCTGGTGCGAATCGTTTCGATCGCCATGCCCGGGCTCGAAGTGTTCGGCTGGCGGATCGCGTTGATCCTGTCGATGCTTACGATGACGCTGGGCAACGTGTTGGCCCTGTTCCAGGACAACATCCGTCGCCTGATGGCGTATTCGTCGATCGCCCATGCCGGTTACATGCTCATCGGCATCACGGTCGGTTTCGCGATCGCGCACAACGACAACGCCACGTACGTGTTCGACGGCGTAGCGGCCACGCTGTTTTATCTGACCGTGTACGCGCTGGCGACGACCGGCTTCTTTGCCGCGTTGGCCTACCTGGGTTCGCGTGATCGCCAGGTGAACGATGTCGACGAGCTGGCGGGGCTGGGCCGCACGCATCCGAGCATGGCCTTGGCCCTGGCGGTGTTTCTGTTCAGCCTCGCGGGCATTCCGCCGCTGGCCGGGTTCTGGGGCAAGTTGACCTTATTCTCGGCGGCGCTCAACAGTGCTCTGGCACTCGATAGCGCCAGCGGTGTCGCCGGAGCCGTTTCGTTGCGAAACTGGTTGCTCGCGTTGGCGGTGGTTGGTGCATTGAACGCTGCGACCGCGGCAGCCTACTACCTGCGCATGATTGCGACGATGTACTTCCGCCCGTCGATCGCGGTACTCAAAGGTCAAGGCGGTCCCGGGCCTGCGGTGGCCGTCGGCGCGTGCGCGCTGGCGGTGCTCGGGATCGGCATGTATCCGGTCCGCCTGGTGACCGACTGCGGCAACGCCAGTCGCAGCGCCTACGCGCCTGCCGCGGCCGACGCCGACCAGGCGGGGCGTGCGGCGGCCGCGACCTGCCCCGACGTCA
>DASZPI010000889.1:0-4064 GCA_035550355.1 Pirellulales bacterium | reverse complement strand
CCCAGGTCCGACATCGTGCCGTTGCCAAAATCCCACCAGCGATACCATTTCGGCCCGGGGAAATAAACTTCGTGGAACGGCCGAGCCGGCGCGGGACCCAGCCACAGATCCCAGTCGAGTTCGGGCGGCACCGACATTTGGTCGGTCGGCCGCTCGAACGTCCAAACAATGTCTTTATTCGCCTTCGCTTCTTCTTCGGTCTGGCGTCCCCAAGCGCGCGAAACCCAGACGTGCGCCTCGCGCACCGGGCCGATCGCGCCGCTCTGCACCAGCTCGACCACACGGCGGAAGTTGCTGGTGGCGTGCATCTGCGTACCCATTTGCGTGGCCACGCCCGCCTTGGCTGCAGCTTGGGTGATCAGCCGCGCCTCGCGCACGTTTTGCGTGAGCGGCTTCTCGCAGTACACGTGCTTCTTGCGCTTGAGTGCCGGCATGGTGGCCAGCGCGTGCGTGTGCTCGGTGGTGCTCACAACCACGGCGTCGTACTCGCCGTCTTGCAAGTCGTCGTAAAGCTTGCGGAAGTCGCGAAAGGTTTTTGCCTGCGGCGCCTCGCTTTTGGCTCGGTCGATGGCGGCCTGATTGACATCGCACAAGGCGACGATGTTTTCGCCGAGCATTTGCTTCAGGTTGTGCCCGCCCCGCCCGCCGCAGCCGATGATCGCGAGGTTGAGCTTCGAATTCAGGTTGCGCGCCCGCACGATCGCAGGGGCGGCAAAGAGCGTCGATCCGCTGACGGCAGCAGTCTTAAGAAACTCGCGACGGCGCATGGCTGGTGTTCCTGGTGCGAGGCGGTTAGGTGGTGAGTCGATCGCCCCCTCTCCCGCCGGGAAAAGGTGGCACGGTCGCCGCGACCGAGACGGGTGAGGGAGAAGCGGAACACGGCACCCATGCCGCTTCACCCTCATCCGCCCTTCGGGCACCTGCTCCCGGAGGGAGAAGGATTTCAGCGCAATCATAATCGTCGGCGCTGCCCGTCGCCAATTTCTCTACGCTGGCAGTGGGCCGCGGCGGTAACGCAGCCATAGGCCGGCAAGAATCAGCGCGCCGCCGAAGAATGTGGTGACGGCGGGAACCTCGCCCCAGGCCAGATAGACCCAGATTGGCACAAGCACCGGCTCGACCAGGCCGATGGCGGCAACTTCCTGGCTGCCGAGGACGCGCAGCCCGCGGGCCAGCAGCAAATACGGCAACGCCATCTGCACCAAACCGAATGCCGCG
Source organism: Pirellulales bacterium (assembly GCA_035550355.1). GTDB lineage: Bacteria > Planctomycetota > Planctomycetia > Pirellulales > PNKZ01 > DATAXP01. The sequence goes on along the minus strand of DASZPI010000889.1, from coordinate 2,846 downwards.
AGAATGCCGAGCTGCTGTCCGCTGGGCATGCCGTACTTCCCCAGGCAGTACGGGCCGAGGATCGCAGCCGTGGCCAACAAGCTGAGGGCCAACAGCCAGGCCGAGTTTTCGTCGCGCAGGCCGCGCATCGAGACCACGACCAAGGCAAAGAACACGCCCGAGGCGACGCCTAAGCTTGCGCCAAGCAACGAGCCGTCGCCGGCGGAGCTGTGCATCAACTCGCGCACGAGAATCGTGCCTACGCCCGCCAGGCCGAACATCAGCGGCAGCAGGCTGCGTCGATCGAACGGTTCGCGCCACACCCATACGGCGAACACGAACACCCACAGTGGCGCCATGGCCTGCAGCCAGCCGGCGTTGGCCGCCGTGGTCAGCGACATGCTCTGCAAGAACGAGACGTTCATCGCAGCAAACGCCGCGACCATCGGCAGCAACTTCCAACTCCACCGGGGTCGGCGAACCAGCGGCAACAACCACAGGCCGGCAAAGGCGGCCCGCCAAAAGGCCAGGATCGTGCCGCGATCGTCGCCCGGCCAAACATCAAAGATCGGCGCCTTGGCGAACAGGCCATTCAGGCTCCAGAACACGGCCGCCCCGACAACGCAGGCACGGCCGACGAACAGTTGGCGATCCGTAATCGATGGCTCCGCCAACGATGCGGTCATAGGTACGCGCTCACGATCGACCAGACGATCATGATGAAGATCGACGCCCCGACCAGAATCGCGGCACGAATCGACCATTTGAGCAGCGCCTGGTTGAATTGCTCTTCCTTCAGGCGACGCGCCTCGGTTTCGGCGTCGCGGGCCTCGATGCTGTCCTCGTAGCGCAGCTCGAACTGCACATTGCAGTAGGGACAGAGTGCTTGCTGGCCGAACATATCGGACGGGGTTTCGAGCTCGTGCCCATTCGGGCAGGGAATGCGCACCACGCGCGGCTCGGGCGGAGCTTGTGGCTCGGGCGCTGGCGGCTCGGCCGCGGCGGGCGGCGCAGCCGGCGGTTGCTCGATCGGCGGTGTGAAGCTGTGGACTGCGGCGGCGGCTGGCTGCGGCGTCGTAACCGGCACGAGAAAGATCGTGCCGCACATGGGGCATTGGCTTTGCTGCCCCATCATCGATTCGTGCCCTTCCAACAGGTGGCCCTGAGGGCAATAAAACTGAAATGGCATATCCGATCCCCGTTGTATGGTCCGCGCGACGATTTTTGCGCAGACACCGACCCTCGCGCGCTAACGATCCAACCCCTTCATGCCCACAGCGCCGCGATAGCAGTGGTCAAACAAACGACGCCACTCAAGCTGCTGAAGTTCGCGGCAAACCGTCTCGTCGGTCGAACCAGGCCTGGCCGCCCGGCACAGGTCGACAAACGTGAACGGATCCCAGTCGCCGGCAGCAAGCTTGGCTGCCGACCCGCTGGAAGCGGCCCTGCCGAGCACGCCCTTGGCATCGAGCCCCAACTGCTCGAACACCCGATGGTCCGAGTCGACGCGCCGAAACCAGTACTTTGCGTTCGAATAATCCCCTTCACGACGATGCATGATACCATGCCAGAAGCTGCCCGTGCTGGTTTCGACCGACTGGCTGATCGTGTGCGATTCGTCGAGATAGTTGTGCAAAAGCCATAAGCCCGCGCGGCAACAGTCGGCAAGCTGGGCGTCGACCACGGTTTGCCCGGGCCAAAGCGCGGCATGGCTCAATGCCTCGAGCTGCGGCCGCAACGCTCGGTGGGGCTGCCCGGGGCCCAGCTCATTCAATGGCAGCGGCTCGACGAGCGCATGCACCGCCGCGGAGTACCGCACAGGTTCGTCAGTTTCAAGCATGACACAATGTTCGCGATCGTTGATCTTGCTATGCTACCACCCAGAAAACCGCCCCTTCTAGGCACCTCCGTGCGATTGTTACACTTAAGAAAGGGCGAGACCAAGGTATTTGATTCATGAACGACGAAGCAACCGAGTCGGCCGCCGGCCAGACGATCGCGCCAACCGATACACCCTCGACCGACGCTGCCGAACCGGCCGCCGTCGAACGGACCGACGAGCGAGCGGGCCGCAGCGCGGCAATGCGACGCAGGATCGGTTCGCAGCGACCCGGCGCGGCCAAGATCAAAGCTCAGCCGAAGCCGCCGGTGATGGCCGAAAAACGCTCTGAAAAGCGTACGCCGATCCCAAACACACGCGAGCAGTTGGCTCCCGAAGACGAGCTCGAGCTTGCCGCCGCGTTGGGCGACATGCCTTTGGCCGACATGCTCGAGCCGGCCGAGGCGAACGTCGCGAAAGAACTCGAACCCGAGAGCCGCCAACATGCCACCGTGTTGGCCATCCACGGCGACAACGTGTTCGTCGATCTCGGTGGGCCGCACCAAGGCGTGATGTCGCTGCGCCAATTCGGCGAGAACCCGCCGGCCATCGGCGCTCGAATGCCAGTGATCGTGCAACGCTTCGATGCCGACGAAGGGCTATATGCCGTCGGCCTCAGCGGCGCCGCGGCGGTCGTCGAAGATTGGTCGCAAATTTCCGAAGGCTTGATCGTCGAGGCCCGCGTGACGGGACACAACAAGGGCGGTCTCGAATGCGAGGTCAGCCAATTGCGCGGCTTTATCCCGGCCAGCCAGATCGCAGCGTACCGGGTCGAGAATTTCGAGGAGTTTGTTGGCCAGCGGCTGGCGTGCGTGGTCGTCGAGGTCGATCCCGAGCGACGTAAGCTGGTGCTCAGCCATCGCGCGGTCGTCGAGCGCGAAAAGGCGGCGGCTCGCGAGCAGTTGATGACCCAATTGGCCGAAGGGCAGATCCGCGAAGGCACCGTCCGCAGCATCCAAGATTTCGGCGCGTTCGTCGACCTCGGCGG
>DASZPI010000888.1:0-6557 GCA_035550355.1 Pirellulales bacterium | reverse complement strand
GTGCACACGAACCCCAGCACCACTCGTGGCGCTCAAGTTTGGCTGCTGTACTACTTATATGGCGTGGAGCGGGCCGGTCGCTTGACCAATCAACGGTTTCTAGGGCAGCACGACTGGTATCGCGAAGGAGCCGATGCGCTCGTTGCTGCGCAGGATGAGCTCGGCGGTGGCCAATGGAAGGGCGTCGGCCATTCGGAAGACAATCCGCACATCGCCACCAGCCTGTGCCTGCTGTTTCTGTCGAAGGGGCGGCGACCGATTTTGATCAGCAAGCTCAAGCACGCGCCGGTCGACGATTGGAACCATCATCGCACCGACCTGGCGAACCTGACGAACTACGTCGAGCGCCAGTGGAAGCGGGACCTCACCTGGCAGATTATCGACACCTCGCATGCCGAGCCCGACGACCTGCTCCAGTCGCCGGTGTTGTTTCTCACGGGCAGCGCAGCGCCGCAGTTTACCGACGCTCAAGTGCACAACCTGCGCGAGTACGTCGATCGTGGCGGCTTTTTGTTTGCCGAAGCGTGCTGCGGCGGCGAGGCGTACGACCGCGCATTTCGGCAACTCATGCGGCGCATGTTTCCCGAGCCCGAGCATCAGTTGCGCCTTTTGCCCCCCGAGCATCCTGTTTGGACCGCCGAGGAGCGCGTCGATCCTAGGTATATGAAGCCGCTCTGGGGAATCGACCTCGGATGCCGCACGAGCGTGGTTTACTGCCCTGACGACCTCGGCTGTTTTTGGGAATTGGCCCGCGTGGGGCGCGAGGACAAGCTGCCGGCGAAAGTGAATGAGCAGGTTAGCGCCGTGCGATCAATTGGCATCAACGTGCTGGCCTACGCCACGAATCGCGAATTAAAGTACAAGCTCGAAGGCACTCCGCCGCCCGAATCCGAGTTCAAGAACGACCCGGTCGAGCGAGCGCGGATCTGGATTGCCAAGCTGCGCCATTCGGGCGGCTGGAATATCGCCCCGCAGGCGCTGCCGAACCTGATGAAGACCGTCGCCCGCAACGCTAGTCTGCGGGTCAATGTCGATTCGCGCGAGCTGGCGTTGACCGATCCGCGGCTGTTCGAGCACCACATGATCTTCATGCACGGGCGGAATGCATTTCAGTTCAACCCGGCCGAGCGGAAGCAACTGCGAACGTTTGTCGAACGCGGCGGCCTGCTGCTGGCCGACGCAATCTGCGGCAGCGACGCATTTGCCGCCGCGTTTCGCCGCGAAATGAATGCCACGTTCTCCGACCATCCTTTGGAACCGATTCCTGCCAGTCATCCGCTGTTCAGCGCTGCGTACGGTGGCTTTGATCTACGTCGGGTTGGTCTGCGCGAATTGCAAGGTGGCGGCGGCGGGCCAACCAGGGCCGTCACAAAACAGGTGCCGCCGGAATTGGAAGGCATCAAAGTCGACGATCGCTATGGGGTTGTGTTTTCACCGCATGATTTGAGCTGCGCTCTCGAGCGGCACGAATCGATCGAATGCCCCGGGTACAACCGGGAAGATGCGGCACGAATCGGCCTGAATGTCATCCTCTATTCGCTTGCCGAGTAGGCGGCGCACGGCATACCGTGGAGGCTTCGCCAGCAAACGCGTTTGAGCGGTGTCTAATCACGTTGGAGTCCATCTCATGACCGATCGCCGCCTTTTTTTGACCTCCGCAGCCGCCCTCAGCGCCCTGTCAATGTCCGCGGTTCATGCCCAGACGAACCGCTCCGATCGCCTGCGCCTGGGCTTGATCGGTTGCGGCAATCGGATGCGCCAATTGCTGAAGGCAATCGCCAAGGTGCGCGAAGCGCAATCGGCCGACGATGCGCGGATCGAAATCGTCGCCATTTCCGAGCTGTTCGATCGTTTCGAACGCGAGACGAGCGACGCGGTGGCAGAAATCACCGGCACGGCTCCGGCGCCCCATCACGATTATCGCGAATTGCTGGCGCGCAACGATATCGATGCCGTGGTCATTGCCTCGCCCGACCATTGGCACGCCCGGCAGACGATTGATGCACTTAAGGCCGGCAAGCACGTTTACTGCGAGAAGCCGATGACGCACACCGTGGACGAGGCGTTTGCCGTGCTCGATGCATGGCGCGCCAGCGGCCGTGTGATGCAAGTCGGCGTGCAGACCACCAGCATGCCCGCCTGGGGCCGAATGCGTGAACTGCTCGACGAAGGCCAGGTCGGCAAGGTGTTGCAGTTTCAGACCGAGTATTTCCGCAATTCGAACACGGGACAAACGCGCTTTCATCCGCTGACCGAGGATATGACGCCGACGACGATCGACTGGCGGCGCTGGCTGGGCGTCGACGAAGGGCTCAATCCCGAAGCCCCGTTCGACCGCGCGGTGTTTCGTCATTGGCGCTGCTATTGGAACTACGGCGGCGGCATGCTCACCGACCTGTTTGTGCATCGGCTGACCGCGCTGCTCAAAGCGACGGGGCTGCGATACCCGGGGCGCGTCGTTAGCGGCGGCGGCATCTTTTTGGAATATGACGATCGCGAAACTCCCGATGTCGCGACCGTCACCATCGATTTTCCGGAAGGGGTTCAAGGCCTCATCACTGCGACGATGTGCGCGGACGCGACGCGCATTCCACAGCTTATTCGCGGGCACTTTGGCTCGCTGGTCTTCGACAATGGCGAAAACTTCAAGACATTCGAGTTTGTTCCCGAGCGCCCGCAAGTTACACGCGACAGCAAGCTGAAACCACAGAGTTACGAGGTTGCGGCAACACCTGATTTGGTGGTGGCGCACATACGGAACTTTTTCGACGCGGTGCGCATCGGAGACCCAGGGCGGTGCAACAATCCACCGGAGCTAGGCGCCGCGGCAGTTGTCGCAATTCAGTTGGCTCGCCGCAGCTACCGCGAAGGAAAGGTGTTCTGCTTCGACGCGAGCACGCGCACGGTGAGCGAAGGCAACGCCGCCTGGGCGGCGCATTGGGAAGCGATGTCGAAGGCACATGCGAAGCCGAAGCACATTCCCGGCTGGAAGGCGGGTAGCTACGGCAGCGAAATCTACCCGCCCGAATACATGAAGCTTGCTGGGCCGTGGATTGGGGGCCAGCCGCCAAGAACATAACTCGAGGGCAGCACCAACGGACGAAATGTCAATGATCTCGCGCTATTGCGTCAAGGTGTACGACATTGCCAGTGCGCTGAAGTAGGCCTGGAACGTCCCGCTCCCGCGCGCCATGCCTCGTATGCCCAACGCTGTTAGGGGGCCGCGTAGACCGTTCGTCCTTCCTTGATCGTTTCGACGACGCGGATCTCTTTAATCCGCATAGGATCAGCGGCCAGCGGATTGGCGCTGACGATCACCATGTCGGCCAGCTTGCCCGGCGTGAGCGAGCCCTTGGCGTCGTGCTCGAGATACTGATGCGCCGCGTAAACGGTGAGCGCCTTGATCGCTTCCAACGGCGACACCCGTTCCGTGGGACCGATCGCCTCGCCCGAGCGCGAAATGCGATTGACCGCGGTCCAAACGGTGAACATCGGGTCGAGCGGTGTCACCGTGTAATCGGTGTGGTTCGAGAACATCAGACCGCGCTTCAGCGCCGAGGCGGCGGGGCTCATGAAACTAGCCCGCTGGTAGCCCAGGTTCTGCACGTGGATGTCGCCCCAGTAGAATGTGTGGTTCGTGAAGAACGACGGCATCATGCCGAGTTCCGCGTACGCGTCGAGTTGCTCGGGACGCATGAACTGCGAATGCACGACGATCGGCAGCCGGTCGGTACGATTGCCATTGTGTTTTCGATGGGCGGCAATGACCATGTCGATGGCCGCATCGCCGTTGGCATGCGAAAACACTCGCACCTCATTGCGATAGCAGAGCTCGAAGATCGCGTCGATCTCGCCGGGGGTCATGTCGCGCGAACCGCGCCAATGCTTTTGTCCCACCGGACCAACGGTCAGCAGCGGCTGGGACCAGTACGCGGTCTTATACTGCGGCGAGCCGTCGGTAATGATCTTCACCGCACCGAGTTTCAGGCGATGGTCGTAGGTGCCGAACGTATAGCCGGGCTGGCCGACGATCTTCGGCGCGTCGGCAAACACGGGCAGCGAGACGACGTCGAGGAACAGCCGCTCCTGCCCCGCTCCGAGGCGCAAAAAGTCGAGGTCTTCCTTCGAGGTGGCCCCTTCCTGCACGGTCGTATATCCGTTGGCGGCGTACTGGTCCTGGGCCGGCTTGAGCGCTTCGAGCAGCTTTTCGCGCGAGGGCTTGGGCATCTTCATGAAGACCGGCAAAAACGCGGTCTCCATAATGAATCCGGCCGGCTCGTTCGTGCCTTCCTCGCGCAGGATCACGCCCCCTTCGGGGGTCGGCGTGTTGGCGCTGATGCCCACGCGCTCGAATCCCGCGCTGTTCAACACCGCGCCGTGGTTCGAAACATGGATCACCATCACCGGGTTGTCTGGAAAGTACGGATCCAAGTCGCCGCGCGTCAGCGGACGATGTTCGCGCAGCAGGTCGGCGTCGTAGCCGTAGGCAATGATCCAGTCTCCCTTGGCGGGCTTCTGGCGCAGCTCGGCGCGCTTGATCTCGGCAATCAGCCCCGCGATGTCCGTCACGGTGCCGACGGGCGGCGACGAAACATTCGCCCAGTCGAGCACCATCAGCGCGTTCATCAAATGACTGTGCGGATCGATGAACCCCGGCAACAGCGTTTTGCCGGCCAAGTCGATCATCCGCGTGGCATCGGTCTTGTGCCGCAGCACGTCGTGCTTCGCGCCGACGGCAAGGATGCGTCCCTTGTTGACGGCCAACGCTTCGGCGGTGGGACACTTATCGTCAACGGTGACAATGTCGCCGCCGAAATAAATCGCCTCGGCCGGCTCGACATTGCCCGAACCTTGGGTCGCACCGACGAACAGCGCGCACGAAATCACAATGCCGAACATGCTTGCACCCTCGCGGTCAAAACAATTGCCGGGCCAGAACTCAAAGCTGGCCAAGCAACCGTAGGCTGCGAGTTGCGCGGTGTCCAACCGAGCGCCGGCATAACCGGCACGTACAGCTCAAATCGGCTACCCAAACCGCGTTACTGCGGCACCATCAGGCGGATCACGTCGACGCAACGGTTGGAATAGCCCCACTCGTTGTCGTACCAGCTAATCAGCTTGAAGAACTTGCTGTTCAACTCGATGCCGCTGCCGGCGTCGAAGATGCTCGAATGGGCGTCGTGGATGAAGTCGCTCGAACATACTTCATCTGACGTGTACGCCAGAATGCCCTTGAGGTACGTCTCGCTGGCCTTTTTCATCGCAGCGCAGATTTCCTTGTAGCTGGTTTCTTTGACAGTTTTCACCGTCAGGTCGACAACGCTTACCGTTGGCGTGGGCACGCGGAAAGCCATGCCCGTGAGCTTTCCTTTGACCTCGGGGATCGCCAAGCTCACGGCGCGAGCGGCGCCGGTGGTCGAGGGAATGATATTGATCGCCGCGCTACGGCCGCCCTTCCAGTCCTTCTTCGACGGACCATCGACCGTCTTTTGCGTGGCGGTGTAGCTGTGCACGGTGGTCATCAGCCCTTCATCGATGCCGAAACCTTCCTTCAGCAGCACGTGCACTACCGGGGCCAGGCAGTTGGTCGTGCAACTGGCGTTGGAAACGATGTTGTGCTTCCCGGCGTCGTACTTGTCGCAATTCACGCCGCGGACGACCGTGATGTCCTCGCCCTTGGCCGGGGCCGAGATGAGCACCTTTTTGGCACCGGCCGTGATGTGACCCTTGGCCTTTTCGGCCTCGGTGAACAGCCCGGTCGACTCGAGCACGAGGTCAATCTTCAGATCCTTCCACGGCATCGCGGCAGGGCCTTCCTTGACGGCCAGGCACTTGATCTTTTGGCCATCGACCACCAGCGTGTCGTCCTCGGCGGCCGACGGGCTCGATTTTTCGCTATGCACCGATCCGCCGAAGCGGCCCTGGATCGAGTCGTACTTGAGCAGGTAGGCCAGGTTGTCGGCTGGCACCAAGTCGTTCACCGCAACGACGTCGATCCCTTTGCCGAGCAGTTTTTGATCGCAGATTGCACGGAACACCAATCGACCGATTCGGCCAAAGCCATTGATTGCAACACGAATTGCCACGGAAATCTCCTTGCGCTGATACGGCAGCCGGGCGAGGGCGACGGCTGTCCTCGATCGAGAGAATGGTTTGCCAGGTCAAGCGGCGCTCGATGAGGCCAGAATTATAGTGGATTGCCGAGGCGCTCGCTAGCGGCGGCGACCTTTCGATCCCGTTGGGCGACGCGTTATTCATGCCGCAGCGCGTCGAGCACCGGTACCGCAAGCACCGAGCGCACGGCGATCGTGCCGACCGCCAAGCCAACCAGCAGCACGGTGCCGAGCATCGCAGCCATCGATTGCCAAGGAATGCTCGCTTGCGCTCCGCCGCGTAGATGCGGCACGAGGGCCACCGCAGCCGCAATCGCCCCGATACCTAATCCCGCGATCAGCAGCGCCGCGTTCTCGAGCATCACCAGCCAAGCCAGAGTCGCACGCCGAAAGCCCACGGCGCGCAGCAAGGCCAATTCGCCGCGCCGCTCGAAGATGTTGCGC
>DASZPI010000887.1:0-2249 GCA_035550355.1 Pirellulales bacterium | reverse complement strand
AGAGACGTCGAGCTTGCCGACGAAGCCCGACAGGTCGAAATGCGGAATCACGACGCCGATCGAACCGGTCCAGGTGGTCGGTTCGGCAAAGATCACGTCCTTTTCGTCGCCGATCGCCATTGCCACGTAGTAGCCGCCGCTGGCAGCGATGCCGCCCATGCTCACGACGATCGGCAGCTTCCGGTCTTTCCGCAGCTTGACGAGATGGTGATAGATGTAATCGCTGCCGGTCACGCTTCCGCCGGGCGAGTCGATCCGCAGCACGATGGCTTTCACATGCTCGTCGTCGTGGGCATGGTCAATCTGCTTTTTCACGTTCTCACCGTCGATGATTGTTCCCTCGACCGTGATGATTGCCACCTTGTTCAGGGCGGTCTTCGATAGCGAGTGATACTTTTCCTCGACCTGCGAATCGCTCGTGCCGGCAAGCAAGGCAATCGCGCCGGCGACGGCCATTGCCGACAGTGTCAGCCCGCCCAACACGAGCACGACGAAAACAATCGCCAAGGCGCGAAAAAAACCTCGCCCGCGGCGCTGCTCGATCACCACGGTGGTCGGCGAGGTCGACGGCGGAATGCTGACGCGAGAGGCTTCGGGTTCCATGGTTCGGCTCGTGAGGACGTTCTGTTCCGGATTCGAAACGATCATTTTAGGGCCACGGCCGCCCCGAGCCAATTGCCCGGCGCCGTGCCGATCGCGCGGCGGTGAGTGCACCAAAACCCGCACCTGACCATCGGCAGGCACGCTTGCCACACCGGCAAGGGTGCCGCTAAGCTACGCCAATCGCGCTCATAAAGGAGTATCCAGCGTGTTTGTCGCCGCCAGTACCGAATGCTTTCCCGACCTCACGCTGCACGACGCGCTCGAACGCCTCGTCGACCTCGAATACTCGCACGTCGAGGTCGATCTGTTCGAAATCGGCGGCCACCTGCCGCCATCGCAAGTCCACGCGAATCTCGAGCAGGCCGTGCGCGTTTGCCGCGACATGCACCGCCTGACCCCCGTATCGTACTACGTCGACATCCAGGCCGAAGGCCCGTTGTACTACGAGCAATTCGCCAGTTGCTGCAAGTTGGCCAAGGCGACGAAGGTGGTCACGCTTACGGTGCGCAGCGGCGAACTCGGCACCCCGTTCAATGCCGAGGTCGAACGGCTGCGCGAGCTGGTGAAGATCGCCTCGTTGGAAGGGGTCGTCGTCGGCCTGAAGAGCGAGGTCGGCCATATGACGCAAGACCCGGCGACGGCGGTCGTGCTGTGCGACAACGTCAAGGGGCTGGGTATTACGCTCGACCCAAGCCATTACACGTTCGGTCCGTTTGCCGGCGTCGATTACGACAATCTCTTCCGGTATACCTGCCACACGCAGCTTCGCGACACCAGCAAAAGCAAGCTGCAAGTTCGCGTCGGCCAGGGCGAAATCGAATATGGTCGGCTGATCAGCCAGTTGGCCCGCTTCAAATACAACCGCGCCCTCTGCGTGAACATTATCGATACGAAAGATCCGGAAATCGATCACGCCGTCGAAATGCGTAAGCTGCGCCTGCTGCTGGAGAGCTTGCTGTAGCTTGATCCAAACCAGGTCCTCGCGATGCGGCTGATTTTGCGTGACGAGCCGCAACCGCTGGATCGCGGTGTTCTGGGACTTCTCGCACGCCCGTGCGCAGGCTACCTTGGATGCACGTCGCCTAACCTTCACGCCGCACGCATTCGGGCTTCACCCATGTCACGACTCGCCGCGATCGGTTGTCTCTTGCTGGGCGTTGCCACCGCCGGCGCCGCCGAAATTAAGTTCCGAAAAACCACGCTCGACACAAAATTTCGCAGCGAGGGGGTCGCGGTCGGCGACTTCAACCACGACGGCAAGCTCGACATTGCCGCCGGCGACGCCTACTATGCTGCCCCCGACTGGCGACCAGTCGTGTATGCCGAGGAGCAGCACGAATACGAGCCGCTGAAATACAGCCGCTGCTTCAACATGTTCGCCGACGATATCAACGGCGACGGTTGGACCGATCTGACGCTGGTCGAGTATCCCGGGCAAGAGACTGTCTGGCGCGAGAATCCGAAAGGCGCCGACAAACCCTGGCCGCGACATATCATCGTCGGCGTTTCGAACAACGAGAGCCCGCAATATCGCGACATCGATGGCGACGGTGTGCGGGAATGGTTGATGGGGACCGCTCCCACATCGAAAGCCGCCGACGGCCCCGAAAAGGTGTTCGCCGTGATTCGCCGACCGGTCGACGCTA
>DASZPI010000886.1:0-7242 GCA_035550355.1 Pirellulales bacterium | reverse complement strand
AATACAAGGTCGAGGTGGAAGTCGGCGCACCGAAGGTCAGCTACCGCGAGGCGCCGACCCAGAACGTCGAATTCGACCACAAGCGGAAGAAGCAGACCGGTGGCTCGGGCCAGTACGGTCACATCAAGGGCACCATGGAAGTGCTGCCCGAAGACTCCGAGGAAAACTTCGTATTCGAAGACGAAGTGATCGGCGGCCGCATTCCGAAGGAATACATCCCGAGCGTGGAAAAGGGCTTCCGCGCTTGCATGAACAAGGGTCCCGTCGCAGGATTCCCGCTCGTGGGCTTGAAGGTGGTATTGAACGATGGTTCCTATCACGATGTCGATAGCTCGGACATGGCGTTCCAGCTCACCGCCCAGGAATGCTTCCGCGAGTACTTCATGAAAATGAAGCCGGCGTTGCTCGAACCGATCATGAAGGTCGAGGTCGAGGTGCCGTCGCAGTTCCAAGGCACGGTCGTGGGCGAACTCAACAGCCGCCGCGGCCTGATCGTCGCCACCGAAATGGTTGGCAATACGGCGAAGATCGAGGCGGAAGTACCGCTGGCCGAAACATTCGGTTACTCGACCGACCTGCGGAGCATGACGCAGGGCCAGGGCACATTTACGATGGAATTCTCGAAGTATCGCCGCGTGCCGACGAGCATTCAGGAAGCGGTGATCGCCGAGAAGAAGAAAGGCCAACTTGTCGGCGCAAAGTAGCGGGCCGGCAGCCGATCGAAAGTAATACGAGCCGCGAGGACAACCTCGCGGCTCGTTCTATTAGTGCAGCCGCAAACGACCGACTTCGACGTGCCGCTGGCTTTGCGGATAGAAGTCCGACCCGGTAAGCGTGCTCCACGAGTAGCCGGCAATCGTGCCGCGGTCGTTGCCGTACAGCCGTAGCACGCCGCGACCCAGCCCGTCGCGATATTTGCCGTCAGGTTTGCGGCGCGTGTCGGTCTTACCGTGTCCCGACATGCTGGAATCGATCACCACCACTTCCCATTGGGTTGTCCCGCGGACGATTGGCTCCGAGGGTTGATGCACCCGCGGCGGTTCGGCCACCAGCATCGTGTGTCCGGTGTTCGTTCCACCGGGCTCGTATTTGATCGCGATGATGTCGCCGGGCAGGATCGCGGCGATCTGTTCGATCCGCAAGAAACCATGTCCCGCGGCGATCGCATCGTGGTAGGTCTTCGCCGTCGGGCGGCCGGTGCCAAGCCAGGCGCGAAACTCCGAATCGCTTTGATGATAGACATGCTGGATCAGATGGTTCAGCAGGCCGCTGCAGTCGGTATGGCACTCGTATTTTTGGCCCGCGTCGCCCCACACCACGCTGCCGCGTTTGTGCTCGTAGTTGGTGTCTTGCGGAGCGACATGCGCCACCAGATCGACGGCGGCCGCCAAATGCGGCGGCGCGCCATTCGAAGCCGACTCCGCCGACACACGGTACGGCGACGAAACCGCGGCCGCGGCGATGATCAGATATCCATAAGCGCGCAGCATCTCACGGCAAGCGATGGCATCCATTCGATACTTCCCCCGTCAAGGGCGCTACGCGCGGCGGCCCGCGAAGCGAGCACCCGCCGGCCCGTCGTAATGGTCCGCGAGGTCGCCGGTTCGCGTCTCACCTTCTTGATTCGCTTGCCAAAACTGACCGCTGCCCACGTCCAGGCAGGTCAGCCAGCCGTGGTCGTAAATGCCGGTGTCGATGCACACCGCGTGGCCAATGTTTCGCGGCCAGCCATTTTCCTGCACGGTGTGACCGCAGACCATGATCTTTCCCGAGCGGTGCGGCGGCGGATCGACAAACTTCGCCCAGCGCAGCATCGTTGCTGGTTGGTCGGGCAGATGCAGCTTCGGATCGGCATTGGCATGTACGAAGAAGTGCCGTTCGCTCTCGAACCAATCCACGCACTGATGTTCGAGAAACATCCAATGATCGTCAGGCACGTCGTCGAGGCTGCCGATCTGACCGTTCGTGCCATAGCTGTGCAGCGTGTCTTCGCCACCGTACTGCAACCAAGCGCCCATGAGGCCGATGTCCTCGCGGGCGTCGAGCATCATTTCTTCGTGATTCCCGCGCAACGCCACCAGCCGACCGGACTTGTTCAAGTCGATCAACCGGTCCATGATCCCGCGCGAATCGGGTCCGCGATCGACATAATCGCCCAACGTGACCAGCCAATCGTTCGGGGCCAACTCGGCCGCCGCGAGTACGGCGTCGAAGGCCCGCGTGCAGCCGTGAATATCGCCGATCGTCAGAACGCGCATGAGCAAAACAGCCGTGCCATGGAATCGAAACCGCGCCCCGGTGGCACCGTCGAGCGATTGGCGATTCGAGCACCGCCGGCGCTCCAGAAACCGCCCGTACCGTCAGAATAATCGCGACGCGCCTAATCGCCAAACCATTTCTTAACAGTCCGCACGGTAGCAGCCCGCCCGGCTCGGCCGATGGAATCGGTCAGCGGAATCTTCTTCGGGCAAACCACCACGCAGTTTTGCGCGTTGCCGCAGACTTGGATGCCGCCCGGCTCCATCAAGGCATCGATCCGCTCGTTGGCATTCATGTGGCCTGTCGGGTGCAGGTTGAACAGGATGGCCTGGCTGATGGCCGCCGCGCCAACGAATGCCTGATCGTAGGCCGTCGCGGTGCGGGCCTCGACCGCCTCGCCCGGTTCGCCGGGCTTGGTGTCGATTTCGACCTTCTGATACTGCGGGCAGGCTTCAAGACAACAGCCGCACGTCATGCACTCCGAAAGCGGATAGCGCTCCTGCTGCTCGTCGGGCGACTGCTTTGGTCCGGCGCCCGCATCGTAGTAGCCATCGACCGGAATCCAACCCTTGATCTTTTTGAGCGCGTGGAACATGCGCGCGCGACTGACCATCAAGTCGCGCACAACAGGGAACTTGGTCATCGGCCGTAATTCGATCTCGTCGGATTTATCGGCCAGCAGCTTATCGACCAACGCACTGCACGCTTGCCGCACGCGGCCGTTGACCAGCATCGTGCACGCGCCGCACACTTCCTCCAGGCAGTTGCAGTCCCAGGCAACCGGCGCGACACGCTCGCCGTCTTCGGTGGTCGCCATCGCGGCGATCCGCTGGAGCACGCTGATCACGTTCATGTCGGGCTCGCGCGTCACCGTGAAGCGTTGCCAGTAGCTCGGCTCGCCGGGGCCATCCTGCCGCAACACGCGCACCGTGAACGTTGCGGCGCCTGAGTGCGAATCGTGCCCGTTAGCAGCGTGTTCCATGGAACAACTAGACCTTCCTAGGTAGAAACTGTGACTCGCGACTGCGACGCAGCAGCACCGTTGCTTTCTGCGCCACGCGACTTCTCCGACTGCCGCTGCTTCCAAACTTCTTCGATCATCTCGGCCCCCACCAGCCCGTACAACCGCGGTCGCGGCGGGATCAGCGAGGTATCGACCTCTTCGTAGGTCAGCTCGGGCGAGCCATCGGGCTGGCAGGTAGCGACCGTCGATTTCAGCCAGCGGCGGGTGTTCTCCTCGAACCGATCACACCAGGCTTCGGCCTCGTGCCGGCGTTCGGCGGGCGTCGTGGCCGCCAGGCCCGGGGCGGTGAACTCAGGCTTGAAGTGGGCCCCGCGCGATTCGTCACGCCGCAGCGCACCGAGCACAATCAGCTTGGCCAGCGGGAACATGTCGCGCAGTGCCTTGGTGAAGACGACGTTCTGGTTGGTCCACCGGCCGGTGTCCGACAGCGAGCAACGCTGGGCGCGATCGCTCAATTCGCAGACCTTTTGATACGCCTCTTCGAGCACGTTGTTGTGGCGCACCACGGTCGCAGCGCGGGTCATCAAGATGCCCAGCTCTTGATGCAGCAGGTACGGATTCTCGCCGCCGCCGGTGGGCTTCAGCAAGGCTTCGTGCGCGAGCTGATGCTTGCGGCGTTCGCGCTCGTAAAGGGCGCTGGGCTGGTCGGCCGCGGCGCCGCCGGGAATCGACTTCATCCAGTTCTGCACGCCGGGAGCGACGAACAGGCCGCTGAAGATGCAGCTCAACAGCGAATTGGCACCGAGCCGGTTCGCGCCGTGGTACTGATAATCGCATTCGCCGATGGCGTAGAGTCCAGGGATATTGGTGACCTGGTTCTTGGGCGAGCCGGCGACAAGTCCGCCATCCGCGGCGCGTTGATAATCGACCCACAGTCCGCCCATCGAGTAGTGGACGGCTGGGAAGATTTTCATCGGCACTTCGCGCGGATCGACGCCTTGGAACTTCTCGTAGATGTCGAGAATTCCGCCGAGCTTCACATCGAGCGTGCTGCGCGGAATGTGCGTGAGGTCCAGGTACACGCACATCCGATCGTGCTCGACGCTCAATCCTTCGTACGTGCAGACGTTGAAGATTTCGCGCGTGGCAATGTCCCGGGGCACCAGGTTGCCGTACTTGGGATAGCGCTCTTCGAGGAAGTAGTATCGCTCGGCATCGGGAATTTGTTTTGGATCGCGCGGATCGCCGGCCTTGCGCGGCACCCACACGCGGCCCCCCTCGCCGCGGGCGCTTTCGCTCATCAGCCGCAGCTTGTCGGCGCCTGGAATCGCGGTCGGATGGACCTGAATGAATTCGCCGTTGGCGTACTTCGCCCCGGCCTGATAGGCGCGGCTGGCTGCGCTGCCGGTGCACACCATCGACATCGTCGACCGACCGTAGATCAGCCCGCAGCCACCGACGGCAAGAATCACGGCATCGGCCGGAAATGCGCGGATTTCCATCGTAACGAGGTCTTGGCCGACGCAGCCGCGGCAGATGCCGCGATCGTCGATCATCGGTCCGAGGAAGTCCCAGAACTCGTATTTCCTTATCTTGCCAGCGACTTCCCAGCGCCGCACCTGCTCGTCGAGCGCGTACAGCAACTGTTGGCCGGTGGTCGCGCCGGCAAACGCCGTGCGCTTGAATAACGTGCCGCCGAAGCGGCGATGATCGCGGTTGCCTTCGCTGGTGCGATTGAACGGCACGCCGAGGCGATCCATGAGATCGATGATCTTGGGCCCCCACATGGCCATTTCTTTGACCGGGGGCTGGTGCTGCAAAAAGTCGCCGCCGTAAACCGTGTCGTCGAAGTGCAGCCACTCGCTGTCGCCGAGCTGGCGGGTTTGATCGTTGACGCTGTTGATGCCGCCTTGCGCGCACACGCTATGCGATCGCTTGACCGGCGTCAGGCTCATCAGATCGACGTCGACGCCGAGTTCGGCCAGCTTCATGGCGGCTGCCAGACCCGCAAGTCCGCCGCCGACGATCATCACACGTTGCTTAGCCATTGCTGGCGATATCCTTGCTGGTTAGATCTTTTCGCCGGTCGCGGCGGCCGAGCGGTTCGGATCGCCGCCGGTGGCCGTATTCTTCGGCGACGGTTGATAGTTGCTGCGAATACGCTCGAGTTTCTTCAATTCACCTTCGAGCACCGCAATTTCACGGTCGATTTGCGGCGTCGGGCCTTTCTGCTGTTGCACGCGCAGGTCGTCGAGTTGCTTTTGAATGTGCAATTCCTCGACCGCCATCGCGTTGAGCACATTGGTGGACGAGACACCCACGAGCGCAGCCATGCCGACCGCGGCGAGCAAAATGCCGAAGGCGGCGCACACGTAATTCGCTCGGCGCTGCGCCGGCACGGTGGTCCACAGGCCCCAGGTGATGCCCGATGTCCACAAGCCGTTGGCCAGGTGATACACGCACGACAGCACGCCGATCGCATACAGCACGCGTACCGCCAAAGGCGCTAATGCCATGTACGCCGAGCTGCTGGCGAGATAGGGATCGAACTTCGCGCCAGCCAGCGGGCCGCTCACGTGCTCGTGCCACCAGTCGGCATGGATCCAGCCGTGCATGTGGAATACGTGCCAAAAGATAAAGAACAACGCAATCCATGCCGTGGCGCGTTGCAGAAAATAGCGCACGTTGCCGCTGTAGGGGTACGCGGCGGTGTTTTGCGAGCCGGTGCGAATGATGACGACGCCGACCACCGCGTGGAAAATGATCGGTAGGAAAATAAACGTCCACTCAACCAGCGGCAGGAGCGGCCCCAGCGCGTGAATTGAGGTGACGTTGGCCAGGAAGGTTTCGGCGCCGGCGAGCGTGCTGGCATTGGTCGCCAAGTGGACGCACATGTACGCGCCCACGGGAATGATGCCTGACAGCGAGTGCAGCCGGCGAATCAGAAACTCGTGCCTGGAGAAGAACGAGGCCGAGGGGAGGTTATCCACCGTGAAAGCTTCCTTGTTCGCAGGGCTGGTCGCGGCGGGCGTCGATCGTCCCGGTTCGCCGCGAGCGGATGCCCTCAGAAGCCACCGGCTGAAATGCCGGCGGACGACCGTAGTATAAAGGTGCAGGGCAAGCTGACAAGCGGGGACCCGTTTGGCGCAAACTCCGATGGGAATGCCGCTTTGGCAGGCAGGTTTGGATCGCACGAGCCGGACATTTGCAAGTCATGGCCCACCAGCGTAGCACGCAATAAATGCACGAAACTGCCGGAAAATCAATGCTTTACATCGCACAACCGGCCGCGGCCAAGCGTGTTGGACAATTGCTGGCACGCCGAATGCTATTTTAACATCGGACGGCTGAAAGTAACCTGAATGGCAGACGTTGTTTAAGGCAGTTACCGTTTCAGCCACCGGTTGTTCACAGGTTAACGTGCGGCCATGATCGCCGAACCGCTATCGATCCTGATCACCGACGACGACGTTCGCTTTCGCGAGACGTTGAAGGACGTGATCGCGCCGCAGGGATTTCGCACGCTGCTGGCCGGCGATGGCCAGGAAGCGCTTGAAATCGTCGAACGCGACCAGGTGCACCTGCTGCTCTTGGACATGCACATGCCGCGGCTGACGGGCCTCGAAACCATTCAGCGCGTGAAGCGGTTCAACGCAAGGCTGCCGTGCATTTTGTTGTCGGCCGAGGCGGACGAAACGCTGGTCCGCCGGGCACTCGAGGCGCAAGCCTTCGCGGTGTTGCACAAACCGGTTAGCCGCGAGAGCGTGATCGCGAACGTGCGCCAAGCACTGCACCGCGCTTACGATTGGCGCGAGCGAAACGTAACGTAAGTTACTCGCGTTCGATCTCCACGCAGATGCCGCCGGCACGAAGCACTTTGTGCATCTTCGTGAACCACAGCTCCTTCTTCCAAACCAAGCCAAGTTCGCGGCAGATCTTGCGCAGATCCTTGCGATTGTAGGTGCGGCAGCACCAAAGTCGGCTGGTCCACGCGCCGGCAAAGCTGTCCTCAGTGGTCA
>DASZPI010000885.1:0-3656 GCA_035550355.1 Pirellulales bacterium | reverse complement strand
AAGACCGGCCGCTTCCAGGAGCGTGTGAACCGGCTGATCGAGCGCGACGGCGAGCTCGAGCAGTTGCTGCGACGGCAACTCGGGGCCGACGACTCGGAGTTGTGCAAAACGCTGATGACGCACTTGGGCGCGACCAGTCCGCTGATGAAGGTGCTCAGCCCGACCGAATCGGAAGGGCTCATGAGCGCGTTGCGCGATACGCTCAGCCGGCAGCTCAGCGATCAGCGCGAGATCGTGCTGCGTGAGTTTTCGCTCGACAAGGAAGAGAGCGCGCTGTCGCGGATGGTGCGGCAGATGACCGAGGCCAACGGCCAGCTCGCACGCAACTTGCAAGGCAAGATCGACGAGGTGGTCAAGGAATTCGACCTCGGCGAAGACGGCTCGGCCTTGAGCAAGCTCGTGCGCAACGTCACCAAGGCGCAGCAGACCATTACCGACGAGTTCTCGTTGCACAACGAGCAGTCCGCGCTCTGCCGGCTGAAAAAAATGCTCGAAGCCACCGACCAGGCGATCCGCGGCAACCTGACGCTCGACGACGAGAACTCGTCGCTGTCGCGGCTGAAGCGCGAGATGCTCGGCATTCTCGATGTGCACCAGAAAAGCAATCAACAGTTCCAACAAGAAGTGAAGGTCGCGCTGGCTTCGATGGTTGCCAAGCGTGCCGAAGCGGCGCGCGGCACGCAGCACGGCATCGAATTCGAGGCCGCGGCGTTCGAGTACTTCGAGCGGCTTGCTCAAAACGCCGGCGATATTGCCGAGGCCACCGGCAATACCACCGGGCTGCTGAAGAACTGCAAGAAGGGTGACTGCGTGTTGACGCTGGGGCCCGAAACGGCCGCGCCCGGCGCGCGCGTGGTCATCGAGGCCAAAGAGAAGCAGAAGTACGATCTGCGCGCCGCCTTGGCCGAGCTGGACGAAGCCCGCAAGAACCGCGACGCGCAGGTCGGCGTGTTCATCTTCTCGCGAAAGACTGCGCCGCCGGGGCTCGAACCGGTGGCACGCTACGGCAACGACGTGGTGGTCGTGTGGGATGCCGAGGACTCGGCCACCGACCTGTACCTGCGGACCGGCATGACGCTGGCTCGCGCGCTGTGTGTACGCGCGGCCAATCAACGAGCGGCCCAGGCGGCCGACTTCACGGCCATCGACGCGGCCATGGCTGAAATCTCCAAACAGTCCGACGACTTGGACAAGATCAACGGCTGGGCGGAAACCGTACGGAAAAACGGCGAAAATATCATTGAGCATCTGCGCAGGAAGCGTTCGGCCATCGAACGCCAGCTCGCGCAACTGCACGAGCACGTCAGCGACCTGAAGCAGACCATGCAGTCGCCTCGCGACGCGTAAATCACGGTAAAGAAACTCGCACCACGCCTTGCAAGTTGCCGTCGAAGGTTGAAAATCAGCGTCGTTCGCCGAATCAATCCAACGATGGAGTCGTTCATGCAAGTCACCGCCGCGACGCTCAAACCATTGCTCAACGCGCTGCTGGGCAGCGATCCCGCCGCACGGGCTCGCACGCTGCAGCAGTACCTCGATGGCATTCCGCGGCTCGATGCCCTGGCCGATGTTCCCAGCGGCACACCGGTGCTCGTGCGCGGCGACGTGGACGTGAAGCCAGGTGCAACGGTTGGCGAAGGCGATATACGGCTGCGCTCGATGGTCGAGACGCTCAAGTTTGGCCAGCAGCATGGTTGGAAGCAGGTGATCTTCGGGCATGTCGGGCGCAAGCCCGAAGGCAGCCTTGCCAAGGTGGCGAAGCGACTGGGCGAGATCATGGGCTGCGACATCCCGTTGATCGATAACTGGTACGACGAAGCCAGCGGCACGGTTCCCGCGGAGATCAGTAAGAGAATTGCCGACATGCCGGCCGGCGGCATTGTGATGCTCGAAAACACGCGCAAATACGGCATCGAGCGCATGCTGTGGGATGCAACGCCTGGCGATATCGACAAGGTTGCCGAGCCGCTCGCGAAGTTCGCCAGTCAGTTGGCCGAGCGTGTGGCGAAAGTGTACGTCAACGAGGCGCTATCGGCCGGCAGCCTCGACACGTCGAGCACGATCGTGCCGATGGCGATGGACCGGGTGGCGCTAGGCAAATACGTGGCGCACGAGTTCGACAGCCCGATGCGCCGCTGCCTGCAAACGAAGCTCGTCATTTTCAGCGGCCTGAAGATCGACAAGCTCGACGATCTGGAGGCGATGATTTCGCGCGGCACGATTCGCTGGGTGTTCACCGCCGGTTCGCTGGCCATGGCCTTGAAGAAGGCCGACGCCGAGCTTGCCGGCGGCAACTTCTTGCTCGGGATCGCCGAGGCCGCAGGACATGAGGACAAGCCATATTTCATCGAGCGCTCGCGGATCGAGCAAGCGAAGAGGATGCTCGTCGACGGCCGCAACAAGGGAATCGAGTTCGTGCTGCCGGTGGATTTTGTGCTGCAAGACGGCCGCGTGTCGCAGACCATCGGCCCGGCCGACCAGCAGTTCGACGTCGGACCCAAGACCGGCGAGCTATTCGAGCGGCAGATCGGCAAGTTTCTCGAAGAGCAAAAGCATGCGGCCGCAACCGGCGGATCGGCCGTCGTGTTCCATAATGGCGTCTTCGGCATGTTCGAAGACCCGCGTTTCGAACAAGGCACGAAGCGGTTCATCGGGCAGCTCAAGCGAATGAAAGATTCGGGTGCCGAGGTATACATCGGCGGCGGCGAAGGAGGCGCGGCGCTCGAGAAGTACGGCCAGCCCGATTGGGTGACGCACGTGTTTACGGCCGGAGGTACGGTCCTCAACGCGCTCGGAGCGGCGCCGGTCCCCTACCTGGTGACGCTCAGCATGGCCGCCAAGAAGTAAGGGCGCGGAACCTCGGTCGTTGGGCTGGGTATAATCGACAGCATCATTCTTCGGCCGGGAGCATCGACCATGGCGTCGGGATTGCGCAGGTTGGCTTGGTTGGTGGCGGTTGCAAGCCTCATTGGATGGTGGGGGGCGGCGGCATTCGCTGCCGACAAGCCGCAGCGCGGCGAGCCGATGTCGAAGTATCCGCCCGATCTGCCCGATGCGAAGGTCGAGGTCTACAAACAGCTCGGCGACACGGCGTTGAAGCTGTACATCTTTTCGCCCACGGGCGAGACGGCCGGTCAGCAGCGACCGGCGATTGTGTTCTTCTTCGGCGGCGGCTGGTCGGCGGGCTCGCCGAACCAGTTTGCTCAGCATTGCCGCTACCTGGCTTCGCGCGGCATGGTGGCGATCACGGCCGACTATCGCGTCGCAACACGCAATAACAGCCAGGTGGTCGATTCGGTGCGCGACGCCAAGTCCGCCATTCGCTGGGTTCGCGAACATGCCGCCGAACTGGGCGTCGATCCCGAGCGGATCGTCGCGGCCGGCGGCTCGGCGGGCGGGCACCTGGCCGCCTGCACCGGCACGGTCGAAGGTTTCGAGCACGAAGGCGAAACGACCGCCATCAGCTCGAAGCCCAATGCGAT
This sequence comes from Pirellulales bacterium, assembly GCA_035550355.1. Classification (GTDB taxonomy): domain Bacteria; phylum Planctomycetota; class Planctomycetia; order Pirellulales; family PNKZ01; genus DATAXP01. The sequence continues at coordinate 174 of DASZPI010000885.1, read as the reverse complement.
GATCTTGTTCAATCCGGTCGGATCGTTGGTGCTGCTCGAAGGGGACAAGATCGAACCCGCGCAGCAGCGAAAGCTTGACGAGCTTTCGTCGCGGTTCGGCACCGAAGCGCGAAACATTTCGCCGGCCGAGAATGTTCGTCCCGGCGATCCGCCGACAGTGATCTTTTTTGGCAC
>DASZPI010000884.1:0-2676 GCA_035550355.1 Pirellulales bacterium | reverse complement strand
GTGCTGGAACACGTGACCGACGTCGGTTTTGATCTGCGCCTCGTACTCGAAATTAAGCCGCGAAGCGCTTGCCGAAATGGTCATGGCCTGGTGCGCGGTGCTCATGCCGCGCTTGGGCCGCGTATCGATGCGCCATGCCGGCTCTCGTCCGCTCAGTTCGTACGCCAACGTGGGCGCCGCGGCGTCGGCAGCCCAATGCGCCGCGAACGTTGCGGCCGGCACGCCGACTTGTTTGCTCGGAGCGTGAACATCGGCCTCCAGGGTGGGATCGACCGTAATGGCCAGCCAGCGGCGCGTGACGCGCAGGCCCTGCGTTTCGAGCCGCGGGAGCCGGAACTGGCCGACACCGCCAAAATCGGTCAGCATTGTCGAAAGCGTCACCGCGGTCGGGTCGGTTGCCGGTCGTGCAAACACCAGGTTTCGTCGCTGCACGCCGCTTTCGGCCGCTTCGGCATTGGGCTGCGGGTCGCCGAGCGTCGCGGTCGCGTCGGCACTTTGCAAGGCGCGCAGCCGAGAATCGACCAGCAGCGGGACTTCACGCAGCGTTACGCCGGGCGGGATGTTCAGCGACAGCTTCGTGTCGAGCACCACCGATCCAGGCCGGACCTTCAGCCACAACAGCTCTTCGACCTCGACGCTGGGAGTCGCGGCCGCGGCGGTGCGCGCATCGCGCCAGCGCAACGCCAGCCGGCGTGCGTCGCCCAGTTGAACCGTCATCTGTTCGCGGTCGTCGCTCCATTGCGCCTGTCCCAAGGCCGAAGGCGTAGCGATCTGCGGCGGCTGGGCCGGCAGCGACACCTCGAACTGCGACGTCGGCATGGTCGGCGCAGCGAAATCGAAGCCGGTGCCATCGGCAAAGTAGCGCAGCGTCGGCACGAGGAACAATTCCAACCGCGTCGGGCCGCGGCTCGGTGCCAGCCAGGCGAGCGTCTGCGAAGTTTCGTCCCAGGCGGTCTCGATCGGTTGCCCGTCAACCAGGGCACGAATCACGTTCTGTCCCACGCCATCGCGGCCCACGGGCAAGTGCACGGTCGTATCGGCTTCGTCGATCGTCAGATCGATGGTCGCTTTCAGCTCGCCGACTTCGAGGCTCATCTCCGCCAAATCATGCACGAGCGTGGCGCTGTAATCGACGCGGTCGATCGTCCATGCCAGGGTCTGGGCGTCGGCTTCTCCCGATCGCTTTCGCAGAGCGCTGTAGAACTCCTCGGGGACCGAATAACGCCCGCCGGTCGGCTTCCCGTCGGCATCGCTGGGAATGAACACGGGGAACACTTTTGCCGGTGTCGGCGTGGGGCGAGGCATGGCCTGCGTCTGAGCAGGCGCCGCAGTCTCAGGCTGGTTTGGCGCGGCCAGGGCAACCGACCCACCGAGACCGAGCGCCGCGACGACCACCAACCCGGTCGGCACCGCCGCGCGCTCGAAATGCGGCTCGGCGGCGGTGCGCTGAGGCTGCGTCGGCGCCGCTGGCCACAACCAGGCGACCGAGCCGAGCAGTGTGCCCACCAAGGCCGACGCAGCGATCGCGCTCCATTCGTCGGGAATCAGCAGCGCAATCACGATTGCGCCAACGGCCACGCCGACAACGGCGCCGCGGCGCCACCGACACACCAGCATGCTCAAACTCGCGCCGCCCAAAAGTGCCGACCATTGCCAGGCGTCGGTCCGATCGCGTGGCACGACCTGAAGGGTGGCTGGTGTTGTCTCGACAACCGTCGAATCGACCGGCCAACCCGTCAGATCGACAAGCTGCGAATCCATCGGCGAGCGGCGTCGATGCACGGCCGGCGCAGATTGACGCCACTCGACGGCACGTACGTAGCGTGCCGATGGTTGCGCCGCTGCCGCGATCCGGTCGCGCAAGTGGCTTGGCTCGAGCCAGTACGCGGGACCGGCGCCCAGCGGAGTCAAATGCCGCCGCTCCAACTCCGCCGTCGACGACGTCGTCAAGACCAGCGACTGTCCATCGCTGAGCAGGGTCAGACCTGCTTGCCACAGCAGGCTGTCGACCGCCGCAGCAGGCGATGTGTCCTCGGCCGGTGCGGCAAAGTCGGGCAGCACGGCGCGCGGGTCGATGCCTGCATCGAGCAACGATGGGCGATCGATTCGAAACACAAAGCCGGCATTCGATGCCGCAGCTTCGGCACGCTCTGTAAAATCACCCCACGTGGCCGCTCGACGGTTGGCGGTGGTTCCCAACCGATCGCCAAGGTCGCGGAACCATTGCTGAATGCGCTGCGTGGCGTCCGACCGGTCGGGCCCGGAACTCACCAGTGCCCGCCAATCGTCAGTCGACCATGGGTCGAAGGGAGCGTCGCTGGGCGATCGCGCAAGGGCGCCGAACAATCGGGTGGTCCACGGCAATCGCGAGAGTCGGCGCGACCGGACGCATTGGTATCCAGGCGGAACTCGGCATACCCAGCGGCGCTCGATCACCGGCAACCCGAGGTCGATCTCGGGCATGGCGCGCACGGCCGATGTTTGCAGGCTGGGCTCGACCGTGGCGATGGCAATCAACACGTCAACGAATTCGGCGCTCGGCAACGACAACGCGCCTTCGTTCAGCTCGCGCGGTTCGTTATCGACCCAAACTCCCAACAGCTCGGCGCCGGCAGGCATCTGCGGATGGACATGCGAACCAGAGCAGTTTTGCAATTGGAACTGTGCCCAATGCGT
>DASZPI010000883.1:0-4488 GCA_035550355.1 Pirellulales bacterium | reverse complement strand
ACCGCCGCCGTGGGCGAGCGACGCGAGCACCGGAACGACGATTCCGCGGTCGTTTTTTGCCGTCACGGTATTGCTCGGCTCATCGACGGAAGAAGCCGGAGTCTGCCCCATGCGTCCGCCGACGCCGACGATGAACGGCTCGGCAGTTTCAAGCACGTATCGCTTGATGCCCATCGCGATGCGCCTCATCGTGGCTTCGGCCAGCGGGCGCTTGCGATCGAAGATGCTTGGGCACGGCAGCGACCAATCAATGCACTCGGCCGCGGTGCGCCACGGCTGCAATCGGTCGAACAACGGCAACGCGTCGAGCTTCTTCGGGTCGCCGTGCGTCGGCTCGGGCCAAACGATCGGCGCACCATCGGCACGAGCGACCAGGAACAACCGCCGGCGATGCGTCGGCGCTCCGTAGTCGGCCGCGTTGAGATTCTTCCACTCGACCCGGTAGCCAAGATTCTTGAGCCGACCGACCCAGCGGCGGAACGTCAGCCCCTTGCGGTCCGGATCGGGAATCAGCTCATCCGTCCGGGCCAGCTTCAAACTCTCACAACGCGGGCACCGTCGCCGCGTGCGAGCGAGCACCGCTTGACCCTCGGTCCCGCGCCAGTTGCACGCCCCGCATCGCCAGGCCGGCACCACGGGACCCCATTCCGCGAACTCGCGCACGTTCTCGAGAATGTTCACACGCGGACGCACTTCCGCCGCCCACTTGCAGACGACCCATGCCAGCGAGCGGATATTCTTGTTCACGGGCTTCGATCCCTTCGCCCGCGAGAAGTGCTTGCAATCGGGCGAAGCCCAAAGCAGCCCGACGCGCTTTGTTGCCGGCCATTCGCGCCAGCCTTCGGGCGGAAGTTGCCAGCGGCCGCGACGCTTGCAGATGCGCAGCACGCTTTGCGGACTCACCCGCCAAACGTCTTCCGACAGGTGCAACGTCTCGGGGTGGTTCGCCGCGTGCATGGCGATCGCGCCCGGATCGTGGTTGATCGCCACGTCCGGTCCGCGGCCGAGCGCCTGCAGGATGCCGAGCGACGCACCGCCGCCCCCGGCGAAGCTGTCGACGATGATTTCGTTGCGAGCCAGTCCCATTGCTCAGCTTCCTTGCTCTCGATGTTGTTCGTGGCCAGTGCGGGGCGACACGCGGATCGTCTCGGCAAATCGGTATCTATTGCCGTCGCACAGGTCGTAGTGATGCTCCACGCCCATGTCGTCCAGCACTACCGTCGGCGGCAACCCACTGAGGCCATCAAGCGGCCCATCGACGAACTCTGGTGGCGACGGAGCGTGCGAACGGGCGGTCGTTCGAACCATCAACAATGCCAGCGTGAAGCCGGCTGCCGATCCGGCAATGAACCCGACGAAAAACACACCGCTCCAGTGACCTGACGACATCTCGATCATGCGACAGCCTCCATGCTCCGGTGTTCGGTGTGGCAACCGACCGTCCACTGCATCAGCTCGGCAAGCTTTTCGGCGAGGTATCGCTCGTTCTCAGCCCGTTGCGATTCCGCAAGCCACAGCTTGCCCGTGTCGTCCCGGCGTTTGGCCAGCCATCCGGCACGTACGGCGCATCGCACCGCGTTGCGGAAGCCAGGCCGCAGCCGCCGCGGCCGATCGCCTGCCTCTTGAATCTCGCCGAGCACGCCGACTTGCTCGCCAAATCGAACCTTAATTTCGTCGGCATCGAACCACGTGTTGCCGCTCGTGTCCGAATGCAGCACATGCCACAAGCACACGACCAGCCGCTTGATGCGATGCAACGGCAGCCCGAGGTCGGTGTAGAGTCGGTCGCACCGAGCGAATCCGCAGCCGCTCATCTCGTTCACGAGCAAACTGTAGGGATCGCGACGGATCCTTGCCGGTGCCAAGATGCCCCACCGATTAATGCACTCCTCAACCAGCACGCCCGGGAAGCCTCGGCCCGAGAACAGGTCCGCGAGTTCGATCTTCGTGTCTTCGAGCTCGGCGATCGCCTGGAGCGCAGTCGCGGCCTCGCGGGCCTTCTCGATGGTGAGGTACTTGCCAGATGCCGCGACTGCAATGTCCGGCTGCGTACGCAGCACCTTGACGGCCTCGCTACCGAACGCGTCGAACAGCCTCGCGGCGATTGCCGGTCCCACACCGCACGCGTACCGTCGCAGGTATCCGACGATGCCAGCCTTGGAGTGCGGCTCCTTGGCTGAGTACATCTGAAAGCGAAAGTAGCGGCCGTGCTCCGGATCGTTTTTCCATCGGCCGTAGAACTGGTACGGCACGCCTGGCATCAGGTCGCCATCCGATTTCTCATCCCCCTTGACGCATGTGCCGTCTTCGAGATAGGCGATGATGAAATTGCTGTCGGGATCGGGGGAGCGGAATCGCACGCGGTCGAACACGCCGGTGATGGAGGTGTTGGTGGCCATCAGACGCCCACCCCCAGCAGCTCGTCGCTGGCTTTCATCGTCTCGGTGTTCTTGCCCGTGATGACTCCGGCCTTGCGCAAGCTGCCCAGCGAATTGCGGAAACCGCCGCTGAACTCGTACCCGGTTGCACTGCACAACGCATGTGCATCCAAGCCTTCCGGGTGATCGATCAACGCGCGAAGAATTGCACGCTCGCACTTGCCAAACGACGGATGCGACAGCCAGTATTCGGCCAGGGCCTCGCCACTCGGCAATGGATCGAATTCGTCGACCGCCATGCCGCTGTCGGTGATGCGCAGTGTGCCGGTGTTCTCACCCTCGATGAGACCAGCGGACCGCAACGTGCCGAGAGAGTTCCGGAATCCACCGCTGAAACGGTAGCCGGCCAGCAGAGTCAACTTGTCGACCTGGCACCCGTCGGGAAACTGAGACAGCACCCGAAGGATGGCCAGCTCACACTTGCCGAGATGCACGTCACCGTCGGCCCGCGGCGTCTCTTTTCGGGCCGGCTTGGGCGTCGCGGCCCGGTGGCCGTTGTCGGGACTTTTGTCCTTATATATGGGCGCGTTGGAGACGGCCGCTTTCGGCAGCTCGGCCTGGACCGGTTCTGCCGGCAGTCCATTCGTCGATGCCAGCTCAGCGACCTTTGCCAGCCGCTGGCGTAACGCCTTAATCAGGCTTTGGTTAGCTCGACGCTCTGCCGCAAGTTCGCGCTCAACCTGTGCGCGGTACGCGGCGACTGCTCGGTCGCTGGCAGCCTGGTCCTTTGCGGGCGCCGCCGCAACCGCCGCCTTTGGCTTGGCCGCAAGCTGCTTCTGCAGCTCGGCAATCTGCCGCTTTAGTTCCTTGGGGTCGTTGGCCTTGGCCTCTTCCACCACCAGGACCATCGCCGATTCGAGCGTCGACAAGTTGAGGCGGTTGAGCTTGCCAGGTGCACGGACGGAACCGACGGTCGGCGTGCTGCTCGCGTCGTACGTGGACTTCGTTCCGAAGCGCAGCCGTTCGAATTTCTCGAGCCAGGCCGGGGACCAGAAAAAGCACTCGCCGGTCTTCAGCCGCGATAGCTCTTCGAGGTCTGCGTCGACACCCATGTGCTGCATCCAGCCTTTTACGGCGTCGCGCTCATGCTTGGCGACGAGCTGGAAGATGACGAGCGGCTCACACTGATTGCGAACCTCGGTGTTGATCGACTGCGGCCGCTGGCTCAGCATGCTCACGCCGATGCCGTAGTTCCGCCCGAGGCGAACAACGTCTTCGATCGCACCGAGCAGTCGCTCTTCGCCCTTGGCCATCTGCGGCGCGAATAGCTGCGCCTCTTCGATCACCAGGTGCATCGGGCCGCGATTCGTTTTCTTCCGGTGGAACAGCTCCTCGGCAAAGTCGGCCATGAAACGCTTGCGTTCTGCCTTGTGGAAGAGCGACACGTCGAGGACGGCGCTCGTGCCGGTGTCGACGATCGTCTTCGCGACGAGCTGCCCGGCCGTTGCCTGCAGGGCAATGTCGCCACGCTCGCCTCCGAGAATCGGAATCTTGAATTGACTGGCTGACTTGCCCATCGGCGCGAACCGCAGCCCGTACCAGTTGCCTACCGGGTCGATGACAACCACCGGCAGCTCTGCGCCAAGCAACTGCTCGACAAGGACGCCAGCGGCGTACGTTTTGCCGGAGCCCTTGCGCCCGAAGAAGCCGAACGTCTGCGTGACGGCATCGGCGGGCAGCGACAGAGTTGGGCCTAATTTCAGTTTCATTCGTCGATCCACCTGTGCGACGACTCCATCTCGCGTTGAATGCGGGGGCTTCGCAGGTACCGCCGCAATTGCTGTCGGAACGCGTTGTCGTCGGCGACAAAGACCAGGTACGACAGTGGCACCTCGTCGATGCGTTTGCCCCTGTGCGCACCGAAGGGGAATTTCGTCTCACCGAACGCCTTGGCCGCGTTGTCGCCCATTGGTTCTGGGATTGCGGGTGACGGATCGGCCGGGAGGTACTCTCGCAACTTGTCAAAGATCGTTTGCCAGAATTCGTTCTTGCCCGGCGGGGAAAGCACGCTGGCTTCGTCTAGCGCAAGCGTGACGAACTCCTCGCCACA
>DASZPI010000882.1:0-4095 GCA_035550355.1 Pirellulales bacterium | reverse complement strand
CGCCGCGGTCTGGAACGCATCGTTCGAACCATCGCCCGGGACCGCGCCCGTTGGCGCGTCGCTCGACGTTGCCGCCGGCGATGCAGCCTACATGCTGCAAGCCGACTACCACCACCACGGCCAAAACCGGTTCCGCCGCGCGGTAAAGATTCGGCACGGGACTGGAACCTTCGCCGACCTGACGCCCGAGGCTGAAAGCTCGTCGCAGCCGATCGGCAGTTGGGCTTCGGTTGCCACGCCTGCGGGCGGTGTGCTGATCGCGGTCGAAAATCTCGCGAAGCTGTTTCCCAAGGAGCTGGAGATCGACCAGCAAGGCGTGACCGCGCATCTGTGGTCGAGCCGCGGCGGACGGCTGCTCGACTATCGCGCCTCGGCATTGGTCGATCATTGGGGAACCGATTGGCTCGATGCACAGTATCCCGGCGGCAGCGCGGCGGCGCGCAAGTTCGCTTCAAACGCCCAAGGATCGTCGCGAACTCATGACCTGTGGCTGTGTTTCTTTGCGCCGGGTGAGACGATGCGTGCCGAGGCGTTTGGCATGTTGGCCGCAACACCGCCGCGGTGCATTCAGGATCCACAATGGATGCGCCGCAGCGAGGCGCTTGGTTATGTCCACCCCTACGATCCCAAACGGTTCGGCGATCTCGAGCGGTTTCTTGAGCATTTCGTCTGCGAGTATCTTGTCGGTCAGGCCGATCGCTGGGGCGACTTCGGGTTTCTCGATTACGGCTGCGGACCGCATTACTACCTCAACACGCGTAAGCTCCCGGGCGTCGATCGACCGCGCGCTCACTATCGCTATTCGGGAAACATGTACAACGGCCAGACCGCGCTCTGGCAGGCCTACGCCCGCAGCGGTCAGCGGATGTACCGCGACTACACCGAGGCGTTTCATCGACACAACGCCGACTACAAATTCGTGCACTTCGCGACCAAGGGCTACCCGATCGGCGCTCAGCGCTGCGGACTGGTTAGCGAGGAGACTCCCTTCTACTGGTCAGGCCGCGTGACCCTCGGCTCCGGTGTGATCGATGGTCATCAAGGGCGCGATCTTGAAGGTTTCTTTCTGCAACATTATTTGACCGGCGATCGCTGGGCGCTGGAAACAGTGCGGCAGTTCGGCGAAACATTTCTGCGCGATTTCGATCCTGGTGTGCTGCCGAACATTGGCGCGAATTCGAACATTGCGCAGCCGTTGACCAGCGCCGCGGCGTTGTACGGCAACACCGGCGACGAACGTTATCGCCAAAAGCTCGAGCAGATCCGCGCTCGCTGCATCGACCTGCGCACACTCGTCGGTTGGGTCGATAACGACTACTACGGAGCATGGCACAAGTTCCCCAACTCGGTGAGCGCCGAATTGGACGATTACCTCGTCACCGGCGCCGACCTGCCGCGGCAGGCATTTCTCAAGGCAGCGCGCATTTGGCTGTGGCACCGGCCCGAAAGCGACACCGGCTACCAGGACCGCGATGGTCGCGTTTGCAATTACGCTTGGCGGCAGACCGGCGACCTGCGCTATGCCGAGTACATCGAAGAACGACTCGACCGAGCGCTGTTCGAGTACGTTGCGCTCGACGGCACCTTTCGCGATGAAAACGTGGTTTCGACCGTGCGCGGCGGGCCGCATCAAGGCGGCACGCACGCCTTCAACTTTCTCGAAACCGCGTATTACGGCATGGACCTGCTCGCAGCGACCGAAGGTCAGCGCAAGCCCTACGTGGTTGCCGATTCCGGAGTTGGTGGCCATCCCGTCGAGATTTGGCTGGCCAAAGAATGGCACGAGCCGATCACGCTCGAGCTGCAAACCTCGCCGCAGCCTGATCTTCAAGTTCGCTGGACGCCGGACGAGAAGATGCGCCCCACGCGCGACTACCACGATATGCCGATCCACTGGCAGTCGTATCCGAACTACTTCTCAAAATCGGCCCCGGGCCTGGCCGGTGGCTACGCCCGCGCCGAGATCGGCGTGGAAACGGTGGCGGGTGAGTACCGCCTGGTCAACGTTCCGCTCGTGTTTGCTACCGACGCCAAGAAGCTGGTGATGGTCGCACGCGATGGCATCACGCTGCGAGGCACGTCGGCGACGCCGCCAACGTGGTACTTCGAAGTTCCCGCCGGCAAACAGGGGGCGATTTTCGTCAACAAGCCGGTCGTCCTGAAGCTCGATGACCAACCCGCGCCCTGCCCGCCGGGCGCCTGGCTCGAACTGCACGGCGGCAGTTCCGGCCGCAAGGCAAGCATCACAGCCAGCGGCCTGGTGTTTTTGAACTTTCGTGGCGGCGTACCGCCGGTGCTGGCGCAGCACGACGCCTCGCGGTACTTTGTGCCACGCGAGATTCAAAGTGAAATGAGCCAGCGCGAATCGAACGCCTCGACCGCGCGAAGCGATGAGCCGTTTGTTGCCGGTCTCACGACCGCATCCGGCGACCAGGCCGCGTTGCTGTCGGGTAAGCGGTCGCTCAAGATCGCTCGCGGCCAGCGATCGGCTGCCGGACGATATGAATTCATCGATTACAGCAACGGCGCGCTCGAGTTTTGGTTCCAGCCACGTTGGACCACCGGCAGCATCGTCGGTGATTCGACGAGCACCTTTCTCACGGGCGGATTTTGGAATTGCTCGATCCGACACTACAGCGGCGACGACGAGGATCCGAAGATGGCCGACAACTTCGGCTTCCTGGCCACAGCCAGCCAAAAGCCTCCGCCCGGCTCTCCGGCTGGTTATCCGGCGCAAGACCTGCGAAACGTCACTCCCGTCGTCGCTGGTCGCTGGCATCATTTTGCCGTGTGTTGGACGACCGACCCGAAACGAGGTTGGTTGTCGGAACTCTACATTGATGGCAAGCCGTCGCTCGGCTGGGCGCGGCACGATGTTGGTCTGGGTCGCTTCCTTGAAGCCGAAAGCGCCAAGTACCGACCCAGCATGCCTTGGCCCATCGACGAGCCCAAAGGCGAGTGGATCACGCTGCTGGGCAACATTCTTGACGCTGCCGTCGACGAGCTGCGGATCAGCCGATCGCCGCGCTATCCGTCGCCGTTTGCGGCACCTGCTCGGCGGAAGCTCGACGTCGACGACGACACGTTGTTGTTGCTGCACTTCGACGGCAAAGCCGATGCGGTCGTCCCCCGTAGAAACGCTTCGCCGAAAGTCGAGCTGCGCTGACCGTGGATCGCAACCAGGGCGCAGGCATTTTCCGACCAGGGTCGATGCCGGCCAGCGCGCCTGCTAAAATCGGCGCATGACACTTCCAGGATTCGCACCGGTGCTGGGCAAGATTCCCAGCGGGTTGTTCATCATCACCGCGCGCCACGGCGACCGCGAGACCGGCATGCTGGCCAGTTGGATCATGCAGGCGGGCTTCGAACCGCCGATGATCTCGCTGGCCGTGCGCAAGGACCGTTACCTGGTCGACTGGCTTGCGACCGGCGCCACGGTGGTGGTAAACGTGCTGGCCGACGGACAGAAAGAGATGCTCCGGCACTTCGGCAAAGGGTTCGAGCCCGACGAGCCGGCGTTCGACGGCATCGAACTGGCTCGTTCGCCGCAGGGGGTGCCGGTGCTCGCGCAATCGGCAGGGCACTTGGAGTGTGCGATTCGTCGCCATGTCGATTCGGGCGATCACCGCATTTTTCTCGCCGAGGTCGTCGGCGGTCACGCCGCGGGCGATCAGCCTCCGGCAGTGCATGTCCGCAAGAACGGGCTGCGATACTAGACATGCAATCGGCCACCTCCATCGAACTCGCTGCCGCCTTTCGCCGGATGGTCGGCAACGACGGCGTGCTCGACTCGCACGGCGAGATGCTGGTCTACGAATGCGACGGTTTCACGATCGAGAAGAACTCGCCCGACGTGGTCGTGTTTCCGCGCACGACCGACCACGTGCGGCAAATCGTCGAGCTTTGCAATCGCAGCGGCGTTCCATTCTTGCCTCGCGGCGCGGGCACCAGTCTGGCCGGGGGCTGTCTGCCGGTGGGGGGCGGCGTGATGATCGCCATGGCGCGGATGCGCGAAATCGTCGAGATCAACCTCCGCGATCGCTACGCCGTGGTCCAGCCGGGCGTGGTGAACATTAAGCTCACGCAGGCGCTGAA
>DASZPI010000881.1:0-8259 GCA_035550355.1 Pirellulales bacterium | reverse complement strand
GATAGCGCGATCATTTGCCTGGAGAACACGCATCGCCACTTAGGCCTGGGCGTCGAGCCGCGGGAGGCGGCGTTTCTCGGCGCCAGCGAAGTCGCCATGCCCGAACTCGTATCGACCTTGTGCACCTTCCTGGTGCTCATGCCATTGGTGCTCGTGCCGGGCATGGGCAAATTCTTGTTCCAGCCGATGGCCATGGGCGTGGCGTTCGCGATGATCGCGGCCTACCTGCTGTCGCGCAGCCTGGTGCCGGCGTACAGCGCGTTGCTGCTGAAACCGCACTCGGCCGACCACGCGCACCACCAGCCGAATGTGTTCCAACGTGCCTTCGCACGCTGGGAGGCGTTGATCGATCGCGGCATCGCCTGGTACGTGCGCGGGCTCGACTGGGTGTTGCTGCATCGGTGGACCACCGTGGCTGCCGGGTTTGGGCTGCTCGTTGCCGGGTTGGTTGTGCTGGGCCCGCAGCTGCGACGCGAGTTCTTCCCAGAAGTCGATGCCGGCGCCTTCGAGTTGGCGGTTCGAGCCCCGACCGGCACGCGCATCGAGGTGACCGAAGAGCGGATCGCAGCGGTCGAGAAGTTTCTGCGCGAGAAGATCGACCCGCACGACCTGGTGTTGCTGGTTTCCGAAATGGGCGTCACGCCCGACTGGTCGGCCGCCTACACGCCCAACGCCGGCCCGATGGACGGGGTGATCAAGGTGCAGTTGGCGGAGCATCGGCACCACTCGGCGCAGGAGTACGTGACGATGATCCGCGCGGGGCTGGTCGAAAATCCGAAGTTCGCCGACCTGGATTTCGCATTCGATGCCGGCGGCATGGTCCGCGGCGCGCTGAACGAAGGCAAGTCGTCGCCGCTGACGATTCGCGTCGTCGGCAAGGATCAAAAGACCTGTTACCAGATTGCCGAGAAGATCAAACGCGACCTTGCCGAGGTCGACGGCATCGTCGATGCGCGCATTTTACAGCGCATGAATTACCCGCAGTTCGTGATCAACGTCAATCGCAAGAAGGCTGCCGACTTGGGCCTCACCCAGGCCGACGTCATGAAGAACGTCGTCGCAGCGTGCAATTCCAGCATCTCGTTCAACAAAAAGAATTTCTGGATCGATCCGGGCTCGCACAACCAGTATTTCGTCGGCGTGCAGTATCCGGAAGAGGATATTCAATCGATCGATAGCTTGCTCGATATTTCAGTGACTAGCCCCAAGCAACTGCAACCGGTGCCGCTGCGATCGGTGGCCACGCTCACGCGCAATACAGTTCCCTCGGAGATCACGCACTACAACATTCAGCCCACGATCGAACTGACGATGAATATCGAGCGTCGCAGCTTGGGTCACGTCTCGGACGATGTTGCCGTGCTGCTCGACAAGCATGGTGTGCGCAACCCCGACGGCTTCTGGGCGCCGTTCGATCCGAAAGGCGACGGAGCGAAAACCCTGACCGGCGCGAAGATCATCCTCAGCGGCGAATACGCGCGGATGCAAGAGACCTTCAAAAGCTTGGGCCTGGGCCTGCTGTTGGCCGCGGCCTTGATGTACTGCCTGATGGTCGGCCTCGACCGTTCGTGGATCGTGCCATTGACCGTGATGCTCGTGGTGCCGATCTCGATCGGCGGCGTGTTGCCGATGCTCTACTTCACGGGAACGGCGATCAACGTGCAATCGTTGCTGGGCATCATCTTTGTCGTAGGCATCAAGGTGGCGAACACCGTGCTGATGACCGACTTTGCCCAGGAGCTGCGCCGACACGAAGGGTTGTCGCCGACCGAGGCGATCCGCAAGGCGGCGTCGATCCGCGTGCGGCCGGTGACCATGACCGCCTTGGCGGCGTTCTTCGCCATGATTCCCGCCGCATTGGCAATTGAGCGCGGCAGCGAGGCGAACGCCCCGCTGGCACGAGCGATTCTGGGCGGTCTGCTGGCCGGCGAGCCCGCCACCTTATTTGTCCTGCCGGCACTGTACTCGCTCATGGTTCGCGACAAACGTCCGATCGCGGGGGCGCATGCGCATGCGGCAGCCATCGCCACGGACGCACCGATTGAGCCCACGCCCGAGATCGGCTGATCCGGCTCTCCAATCGCGATCCGTGCCGCCGCCCAGTGGTCGGTTGCCTCGCCCGGCCAACTGCATTGCTGGCAATGCCTGCAATACCATCGCGACAAAACGACCAAAATCGGCATTGTTAAACTGTAACGATTGCCGCGCGTTTTCCGATTCGACTAGAGATTGTCGTCTTGGTCGACGTTGGGGGCACGCTAGCACCTGCTTCGCTCGGTAGCAACCGCGCGGCAGCGGATGCGCTTGGTCGAAAAAACGACCGAAGGCTTGAGAAAATCGTGCGACGGACTGCGACCATTCGCGCCGCCCTGGTGGTGCTGATGGTCATTCAACCAGCAATGCAACCTGGCGCGTCGGCTTCGGACAAAACCGAAGGCTCCGGCCGCGTAGCCGTTGGATCGCCGATGCCCACGGCGGCGCCGGTGTTTAGCCTGCAGCCGTTCGAATTCGATCAAGCGCGGCAGCCGGTGGTCGCGCAACCGATCCCGGCATTCGCCGATTCGTACGCCGCGTCGCTGGTGGCGCATCAGATCGCATTTGACGATCAGCCACCAGCCGTCGACCGTGGCGACTTGGGGACTGACCATGAGCAACGGCTGTCGGAGCTCGAATCGGCATTCGACAAGTTCGAGGACCAGCTCGCTGCCGAGGCGCCAGGGAAGTTTCCCTCGGCGCGTATCACCGGCTTCACGCAACTCGACGATTATGCGCTGTACCAGACTCCGCTCGATCGGGCGATCGTCGGCAACGGGCAGAACGGCGTCGGCTTTCGACGCGCACGCCTGGCGGTGCTGGGGAACGTCGCGCGATTTACGAGTTACATTCTCGAGGTCGATTTTGCGACGGCGGGGCGGCCGAGCTTCTTCGACGTTTGGGCAGAGCAGGAAAACGTCCCGATCTTCAACTCGGTTCGGGTCGGGCAATTTCTGCAGCCGTTCAGCGTCGATGCCATGAGCGGATTCCGGCACCTGCCGTTTCTCGAGCGGTCGCTCCCGTTCAACTGCTTTGTTCCCTTTCGGCGCGTTGGCGCGATGTCGTCGGTCAATACCCAGGATCGAATGACTTATTGGGCTTCGAGCGTGTTCCGAACCGGTGGATTCAACAATGCGCCGATCGGCGACAGCCGCTTCGCCACCGACATTGGCAATCAGGACGGCTACTCGTTCTCGACCCGGCTCACGCATTTGTTGTATTACGACGAGCCCGCCGAGGGGCGCTACTTATGGCACCTGGGCGCGAGCTACGATTTCAGCGCGATGACCGCGGCGCCCGGATCGACGGCCGGTTCCAGCGGCACGCCGTTCTATCAAGCGCGCACCGGGCCGGAGTTTGGCCCGATCGGCGCCGGCATCGATACCGCGCCGCCGCAGTTCGGGCCGGTAGCGTACGCCGCGTCGAACATCACGCCGCCGGTGATGGTCGATACCGGCCGATACCCGGCAACAAATTTCAACCTGTTCGGGCTGGAAACGGTCATGCAGTCCGGCGCCTTCAGTGCCCAGGCCGAGTTCATGGCCACCGAGGTCACGAGCATTGTCGGACCAATCTGGTACACCGGCGCCTATGGCGAAGTGATGTACCGGTTGACCGGCGAACATCGTGGCTACGACCGTCGCTTGGCATCGCTGCTCAATGTGGTGCCGTTTACCGAGTTCATTTCGCTGAAGAACCGAGGCGTTCACGGCTGGGGCGCCTGGGAGCTCGCGGCACGGTTATCGTATGTCGATTTGAGAAATCCCGCCGCCCTCAATGGGCACTACCTGTCGGCAACGAACAATTCGGGCAATGGCACGCTGACCGACGCCACGCTGGGGGTGACTTGGTTTCTGAACTATCACGCCAAGCTGCAGATAAACTATATCCACGCAATGCTGAACAACGTGTCGACCGTGCCGGGCACAGCCCGAGGCTACAGCGTTGCCGACTTTTTGGTCAGCCGACTGCAAGTCGACTTTTGAGCAGAGCCTCATCACCAAGATGATCGCTGCTTGATGGACGCCTCGGTCCGCCGTTGCGCTGGCCATTTTGTGCATCCGAAACAGTAAACGCCATCAAAGTGGTTATACTTAGTTGTCTGAAACGAAACCGTGGGCCGGCCTTGTACGTCAGCGTATGTCTTGCTCACGATCCTGTGCAAATCGATGCCGATCGATCGCAATCGCTGTGGGACTTGCGTTCGCTATGGCGCAGTCCTGCGGGGCTGAATCAGCGGCCATGCCCGCGGCGCCGTTGTCGGCGCGGATCGACGCCATGGTCTTTCGGCGTTGGAGCGAGGCGCATGTCACGCCCGCACCACCGGCCGAGGACGCCGAGTTCTATCGCCGCGCCTCGCTCGATCTCGCCGGTCGTATTCCGTACGTTGCCGAGGTGCGTGCCTTTTTGGCCGATCGATCGGATGACAAACGGCATGCGGCGATCGAGCGCTGGCTGGACTCGCCGGCCTATGTGCAACACTTTGCCAACGTGTGGCGGTCGGCGCTACTGACCCAGGCGACGGCGCCCGACCTGAGATTCGCGGCCGAGCGGCTCGAAGGATGGCTGCGGGTCGAGCTGCGCGAAAACCGCCCCTACGATCGCATGGTGCGCGAGGTCATCACGACCCCCTTGGGAGAGCGGATTGCCAGCGTTCGCTCCGAGGATGCGGCGCCGACGCCGTTGGCCTTTTATCAGGCGAACGAACTGAAGCCTGAAAACCTGGCCTCGGCGACCTCGCGAATTTTTCTGGGCGTGAACCTCGAATGCGCGCAATGCCACAACCATCCGTTCGCACCATGGCGGCAGGATCAGTTCTGGCAATTCGCGGGCTTCTTCGCAGGGGTCGCACGCCTGCGACCCGACAACGCCTTCGCGCCAGCGCCCGAAGTGCTCGACCGCCATTCGATCACGATCGCCGGTACCGAGCGGATCGTCGAAGCGCGGTATCTCGATGACGCCGAACCCGACTGGGCCGCGGGCGAGCGCCCTCGCGTTTTGCTGGCCGACTGGTTAACGTCGGCTGATAATAGCTACTTTGCCCGCGCAGCGGTCAACCGCATGTGGGCGCACTTCTTTGGCCGTGGGCTCGTCGATCCGCTGGACGAGCTCGGCGGCAACAAAGCTCCCAGCCATCCCGAGTTGCTCGATACTCTGGCCGGCGAGTTTGTTGCGTCCGGTTATGACCTGAAGTTCTTGATCCGCGCGATCGTCGGCAGTCAGATATACCAGCGAAGCAGCCGCTTTACCGACGCATCGCAGCGCGACCCGAGCCTGTTTGCTCGTGCCGTGGGTCGCGGACTCACTCCCGAACAATGGTTCGACAGTTTTGTGGTTGCCACCGGCTGCGACGACAACCAACGTGCCGAAATGCTCGGCAAATTCTCCAGCCTCGAACGGCCCGCGGAAATGCAGACCTCGATTCTGCAATCGCTGGCGATGATGAACGGCCGCTTGGTTACCGACGCCACTTCGCTGACGGAAAGCCGAACGCTGGCGGCCGTGATCGATGCCCCGTTTCTCGATCGGAAAGGCAAGATCGAGGCGCTGTTTCTGGCAAGTTTGTCGCGTGAACCTTTGCCTGCCGAGATCGAACCACTGATCGCCTACTTCGACAGCACCGACGGGCAAGCCTCGTCGAGCAGTCAAGATTCTCGAGAGCGCGAAGCGCTGGCCGACATCTTTTGGGCCCTGCTGAACAGCGCCGAGTTCAAGCTCAACCATTAATCACACGAACAGGTGCGACCCGCATGAAGCGTGCTGACGATCGAGCGACGAAGGCCTTTCGTTCGGCGCGTCGCGACTGGCTGCGATGGGCGTCATCGAGCGCCATCGCGGCTTCGATGTCGGGCTGGTTCGCTCAATTGGCGGTCCAAGCGGCGTCTCAACCGACGCGTGCCCGAAGGTGCATCTTGTTATGGATGAACGGCGGCCCGAGCCAAATCGACACGTTCGATCCGAAACCTGGCCACGAAAACGGCGGGCCGTTCAAACCGATCGCCACGCAGACGCCGGGAATCCACATCGGCGAGTATCTGCCGCAAGTGTCTCATTGGACTGATCGACTGGCCATCATTCGCTCGATGTCCGGCAAAGAAGCCGACCACGGTCGCGCTTCGTACCTGGTGCGCACCGGCCGAGCGCCCGAAGCGGCCATCCAGTATCCCACGCTCGGATCATTGATGGCGAAGGAATTGGGTGACGAATCGGCGGCGTTGCCGAGCTTCGTGAGCATTGCGCCGTACCGATCGACCAACTTGGCAGCCTACAATCCGGGGTTTCTCGGGCCAACGTTCGCGCCGTTCATCGTGGGCGACGTGACACCCGCCGGTGCCCAGCAGCAAGCTGCCGACGCTTACCGCGCGGCACTGCAAGTTGCCGATCTTCGGCCACCAAGCTCGATCCCCGACGCGCGGCAAGCAAACCGACTCGGATTATGGCGCTCGATGGAGCAGGCGTTCGTCGCCGGCAGGCCCGACATTCCGGCCGAGAGCCACGCGGCCGCCTACGATCGCGCGGTCCGACTGATGCACCCCGACGCAGCAAGCGCTTTCACGCTAGACCAAGAACCGGACAAGCTCCGCGATGCATATGGTCGGACCATGTTCGGCCAGGGTTGCTTGTTGGCCCGTCGGTTGATCGAGCGCGGCGTGCCTTTTGTCGAGGTGTCGCTGGGAGGCATCAACAGTGGCGGCATGGGTTGGGACACGCACGTCGGCAACTTCGAAACCGTTAAGCGATTGTGTGGCGTGCTCGATCCCGCTTGGGCCACGCTGCTGCGCGATCTCAGCGAGCGGGGCCTGCTCGACACGACCTTGGTCATTTGGATGGGAGAATTCGGTCGCACACCAAAGATCAACGGCACCGGTGGCCGCGATCATTACCCCTTGGCATGGAGCGCGGTCCTGGGAGGCGGGGGCATTCACGGCGGCCAAGTGGTTGGGCGAACGAGCGACGACGGTACGATTGTTGCCGATCGTCCGACCGCAGTTCCCGAGTTGCTCGCAACGGCCTGCGCGGCGTTGGGCATCGATCCGCACAAAACCAATCCATCGAACCTGGGTAGGCCGATCCATCTGATCGACTATGCGGCGCAGCCAATCGACGGAGTCGCGACGTGATCCGCGCCACGTGTGCCGCGCTGCTGTTGGTCGCAGTCGTTGGCGCCACCGATGCTGATGCCGAGAACGCAACGACCGACCGCGTGGACCATATCATCGACGTTCATACCCGGTCGGGCGAAGTTCGGATCGCGGCGGTGACGACCATCGGCGACGGGCCGCTGTCGCAGCCTCGCGATACGTGGCTGCGATCCTGGTTTGCATGGCTGGATGGCAACGGTGATCGAGAGCTGCGCGGCGACGAGCTGCAACACATCCCGCGACCAGGCTCGCTGCGAGCGATCTGGCGCGGCGATTTCGACAATTTTTCTGCTGAATTTGCCAGCGACGAGGAATTGCGGGCCGGCACCGGCTTGAACGACTCGTTGACGGAAGAGATGTTAGTCCGGTACTACAACCGCGCCGATTTGTTCCTGCCGCAGCTTCGAGCAGGCGACCGCGAAACATGGGACGACCGTTCGACGCGCTGGCTGTTCGAGGCGCTAGGCAACGCAGACCATGCGATCACGGCCATCAGCTTGGCGACAGCCCCGCAGAAGCTGGCGGCGACCGACGTCGATGCGGACGAGCGATGGAGCTCAGCGGAATTGAAACGCGCCCTGGACACAGGCGCGCGGGTAGCCCCGGATCGTGCCGCGGCAAGCGCTCGTTTCAACGTTCACGGCGACGAGCTCCGCGCCGAGGCAACGTCGGTTACGCGCCTTGCAACCTCGATTAGGTTGGACACCGCGACCGAGCAGCCGCCAATGGCGCTTGCCGGCGCGATCATGCATCTGCAGTCGCGTCGCGGAATGGGCACGCAGGCATACGAGTTCGGCCGCGACTCGTTGTTGCAGCAATTCGACGGCGACGACGTCAACCGCGATGGCGCGCTGGATGATGCCGAGATTCAGCAGTCGTCGTTGTCCGCCGCGTTTACGAGCTTGCACAAGTTGATCGCGCGGAAACCTACCAAGCTGTTGCGGCTCGATGACCTTGAACAGCTCCTGTCGCTTCACCAACAAGCTGCGAGCCTGTTGGTTGTGGTGACGGCCCAGGATCGTGGAAGATCGCTGTTCTCAACTCTTGATGCCAACGACGACCGGTTGCTCACGCTCCGTGAGCT